>NZ_JBEOXI010000122.1:0-24392 GCF_040296465.1 Streptomyces sp. NPDC002130 | reverse complement strand
CTGGGCGATCGGCTGGAACCAGCCCGGCATCGCGTCGACCGGGACGAAGGCGCTGGAGATGAGCGGCAGGAAGACCAGCGGCAGCGCGTTGTTGCTGGCTGCCTCGGCGCTGGGGCTGACCATGCCCATCCCGACGGCGATCCAGGTGAACGCCAGGGCGAACAGCGCGAGCAGCCCGAAGGCCGCGATCCACTCCAGGACCGTGGCATCCGTGGATCGGAAGCCGATGGCCACGCCGACGGCGCCGACGAGAGTCACGCTGATGACCGATTGCACCACGCTGCTGATGACGTGTCCGATGAGCACGGAACCGCGGTGGATCGCCATCGTGCGGAAGCGGGCGATGATGCCCTCGGTCATGTCCATGGAGACGGACACCGCGGTGCCGACCAGGGTGCCACCGACGGTCATCAGCAGGATGCCCGGGACGAGATACGCGATGTACTGCGAGCGGTCGGCGCCGCCACCGCCGATGCCCGCGCTCATCACGTCGCCGAAGACGTAGACGAACAACAGCAGCAGGACGATCGGCGTGAGCAGCAGGTTCAGGGTGAGGGACGGGTAGCGCCGGGCGTGCAGGAGGTTGCGGCGCAGCATCGTGGAGGAGTCGCGCAGGGCGAGGGAGAGCCGGGCCGGGCGGGCGGGAGCCAGGGGGGTGCTCATCGGACAGCCTCCTCGGGCTGGTCGGTGCCGCCGGTCAGGGCGAAGAACACGTCGTCGAGGTCGGGGGTGTGCATGGTCAGCTCGTCGGCCTCGATGCCGGCGGAGTCCAGCCAGTCGAGGATGGAGCGCAGCTCGCGCTGGCTGCCGTCGCTGGGGATCTGCAGCGCCAGCGCCTCGTCGTCCCGGGTGACCTCACGCAGGGCGGAGGCGGCTCTCCGGTATGCGGACGGGTCGGTGAAGCGCAGCCGGACGTGCCCTCCGGGGATCAGCCGTTTCAGCTCGTCGGCGGTGCCCTCGGCGGCGATCCGGCCGTCGTTCAGCACCGCGATGCGGTCGGCGAGCTCGTCGGCCTCTTCCAGGTACTGGGTGGTGAGGAAGACGGTGACGCCGTCGGAGACGAGTTCGCGGATGATCTGCCACATGTTGTGGCGGGAGCGCGGGTCGAGGCCGGTCGTCGGCTCGTCGAGGAAGATGATCCGCGGCTTGCCGACCAGGGTCATGGCGATGTCCAGGCGGCGCTTCATCCCGCCGGAGTAGGTGGAGGCGGGCTTCTTGGCGGCCTCGGTGAGGTCGAACCGCTCCAGCAGCTCGGCGGCGACCTGCCGCCCCTCGCTCTTGGACAGGTGGTGCAGGTCCGCCATGAGGAGCATGTTCTCCTCGCCGGTGATCAGCCCGTCGACGGCGGAGAACTGCCCGGTGACACCGATCGCGGCGCGCACCCCGTCCGGGGAGGTGGCGACGTCGTGGCCCGCGACCTGGGCCTGTCCGCCGTCGGCGGTGATGAGCGTGGACAGGATCTTCACGGCGGTGGTCTTGCCGGCGCCGTTGGGCCCGAGCAGCGCGAACACGGACCCGGCGGGGATATGCAGATCGATTCCGTCCAGGACGGTCTTGTCGCCGTACGACTTGCGCAGACCGACGGTGGAGACGGCGGCCGACGGCTGCGGACCGTCACCCCGCCTGGGCGTGGGCATGACAGATGAAGGCATGGGGCCCTCCGGTCGAAGGCTGATGAGTGAGTGGGAGAAGGGGCCGGTTGACGATGTGGTGCTCAGGCCCTGGCGCGGCGGACGTCGATGTTGCCGTACTTGGTGCGGGCGCGGACCTTGACCGTGTCCTCGGTCTGCTCCGGGCTCTCGGACGCGGTCAGCGTGTTGCGCACCTGGCCGGAGTTCGAGCGGACGTCGAGCCAGGCGGCCGTGCCCTCGCGGACGCCGACGTCGATGGCGCCGTAATTGGTCTCCAACTGGACGCTGCCGCGGGCCACTTCACCCACCCGCAGGGTGCCGTGGGCGGTGGTGGCGGTGACCGAGTCCTCGGCGCGCCGGATCTCGATGTCGCCGTTGGCGCCGCTCACCCGCAGCTCGCCGATCGCGACGTCGACGGTCGTGGTGCCGTGCGAGTTCTTCAGGACGGCGGGGCCGTCGACGAGGCCGACGCGCAGACTGCCGGAGCTGGTGGTGATCTCGGCCCTGCCTTCGACCCGGTCCACGGTGATCGAGCCGTGTGACGCGGTCAGCTGGAGCGGACCCGTCGTGTCGAGACGGACGTCGCCGGACGAGGTCTTCACACTGACCTCGCCGAGCCGGCCCTCGCCGAGCACCTGGGCCCAGGCGCCGGTCATGTCGACACGCGAGCCCGCGGGCAGTTCGACCGTCACGTCGACGGTGCCGGTGCGGCCGAGCCCGAGCAGATTGCCCTTGGGCGTCCTGATCGTCAGTACGCCGCCCGCGTAGGTGACCTCGGTCTGCTCGGCGGCCCGTACGTCCAGGTCCTTCTTCGGGTCGCGGGGCCGCACTTCGACGACCGTCTCGCGGCGGTCGCCCGCGCTGAGCTGGATGGAACCGGCCTCCACGCGCGCCGTGACCGAGATCGTTCCGGGAGTGTCGAAAGAAGGCATGGCTGTCCCGTCCTCTTGAGTCCTTGAGCCGTCCCTGCTGGTGGGACGTGGTGTGGGTGAAGTGGCGCTGATGGGGGGCGCGGCTAGCGCACCCAGCCCGTGAAGCTCTGTCCGACCGTCTGGGTCTTCTCCGTCGTACGCGGCCGGGTGCCGCCGTCGACCGCGGCCGACACGGCGCGCACCAGCCATGCGTTGACCGACAGGCCCTCGCGGCTCGCGGCCTCCTCGGCGCGGGCCTTGAGATGGGCCGGCAGGCGCAGATTGACGCGGGCGGTGCCGCCCTCGTCGCCGTCGGCCAAGACCGGGGCCGTGGTCCTGAGAGGTTCGACGGGCGCGGCCGGCTCCGCGGGAGCGCCGCCGTCGGTGGGCGGCGGTGTCACCACGAAGTCGGGGTCGAGCCCGCGCAACCGTACGTCGACAGAGCCGGGGGCGAGTTCGCGGGTGATCTCGTCCATCGCGGCGGAGAGCACGTTGAGCATGGTCAGGCGGGTCGCCGACTCCAGGGGCGCGATGAGCCTCTCGGCCAGCTCTCGGGCTTCGTCGCCGCCGGCTTCGGCGGCCACCGCGAGTTCGCGGCGGAGGTTGTCGACATACGGGGTGAGGTCCATGACGCCATCATGGCACCGTAGTGGCGCCACGCGCAAGGCCGAGTGGCGCCGCACACGGGGCGGACTTGTGGGCGATCACCCTGAGCTGCGGAAACGCGTGCAGAGCACCCCGAATCATTGTGGCGCCATGCACGCTCACGCGCCTCCGGGAGCATGAAGTGGCGCCAAGGGACGCCGCCCGGCGCCATCGTGGCCTATGTGGCGCCATCCGGATGCGCGAGAAGGGACCCGCCGCCTCTCGGTTCACGGTTGGACCCAGCCCAGGCCGGAACTCAGTGACATAGGGGCCCTCCGAGTCGCCGATGCGCGCGCCACGACCTCACCACGCCTGCGGCGCACGCCGAAGCTGTGGCGAGTCTCCGGCCTGCGCTTCCGCGCCCGACGCCGACTCCGTGGCGCTATTTAGGCTCGATGTGGCGCCATTCATGTGCCATAGTGGCGTCATTGGCAGCGAACACCTTGGCCGCACAGGCCGAGGGGTGCGCGTTTTCGCGGAGTGAGCCATCAGAAGGGGCGGATCATGGAGACAGCACAGAGCCAGGAGCAGACGGCGCCCGCCGCCTTCACCGCCTTCGCCCGCTTCGTGCTCTGCGGCGGTGGAGTGGGGATCACCTCCAGCTTCGCCGTGGCGGCCCTCGCCTCCTGGATCCCCTGGGCTTTGGCCAACGCCCTGATCACCGTGGTTTCCACGCTCCTCGCCACCGAGCTGCACGCCCGCTTCACCTTCGGCGCGGGCGGACGCGCGACCTGGCGCCAGCATGCGCAATCGGCCGGGTCCGCGGCGGCCGCATACGCAGTGACCTGCGTGGCGATGCTTGTCCTGCAGCAGATGGTGGCGGCGCCCGGTGTGATGCTGGAGCAGGTCGTCTACCTGTCCGCCTCCGCACTCGCCGGTGTCGCGCGGTTCACGGTGCTGCGCCTCGTCGTCTTCACGCGGAACCGCGCGCAGGCCGCGCCCACCGTGCGCACCGCCCGTCCCTTGCACGCGACCGCGGCCGCCGCAAGCCCGGCGGTGCTCAGCTACGCCGCCTGACAGGAAGGCAGCACCTGGTGCACTCCGGTCCCGAAGTGAATGCGACCCGGAGGCGCTACGGACCCGATGAACCGCCCGCGCTGGATGCAGCCTCCAAGCTCGCCGCGACCAGGCGAGTGCGCCGGCGATGACTGCTTGTGCTGTCCGCTTCAACATGTAGACGAGCGTATGCACTTGGCGATCTCGTGAGCAGCCGGTCAGCCACCGGCCATCGGGTCGGGTCAGCCCCACCGGAGAGTCCGACGACGGCGGCGTCAGGGACGAAGGCGGTGTCGGCGCAGCACCCGGTTGCGGGTGCGCGTCGCGGCGACGAGACCCACGGCCGCGGCCCCGGTGAGGAGGAGGGCGGTGTAGGTCGTTCCGATCAGGACCAGCGCGGTCACGGCCAGGGTGACGGCGACGAACACGGCGACCTCCAGCGGGATCATCCAGGACGGCGCGCGGTCCGGCCGGGCGGTCTCGTCGGCACCCCCTTCGTCGCCTACCTGATGATGTTGATGCATGTCACTTCCCTCCGCTTGCCGGCCACGAACAGGTGCGCGCACGCCTCCCCGTAGTGCGGCAGGGTGTGCGATCTGGCTCCGAACGTGACCCCTATGAAACCCAGCAGTAGACACCTTGGCCTTGGCGTCGGGCGCTGCTGACGAGAGCAGCCAGATCACCCAGGATCACGAAGGCGATCTCCGCGTCGATGACCTCACCGTCCTCCGCGCGCTGCAAGGACCAAGCGACAGCGGCATCCTTCAACTCGGACCGCTCAGCCTCGGCGAGTGCTGCGGACAGCCGAGGCGAGATCGCGAACACGACGCACCCGTCATCGCCCTGGCCGGCGACGATACGAGGCTCGCCGGCTTCGACGAGTTCCTCGAAGCTGCCGCCGGCGAGAAGGCACTCCCACTCGACCACGGCCTCTTCGGGATCGAAGTTGCCGAAGGAGAGCGACTCGAATGCGCGTCGCGGCCCGGTCTGAAGAACCAGAGCCGCTGACGCGTCATCCGGAGCCGCGAAAAACTCGACGATGATGCTCACCCGGGCATCATGCCGGACCGCCCACGACCGTTCGGGGGTGGCGCTGTGATCGCGGTCATCGGGGAGATGCTGACGCCGTCGTCGCCGGATCCGCCATCGACCACCGGGGCCTGCGACCTGTCGAGCGGCAGTTGAGTCCCGCAACTGGCAGAAGAGCGAGGGGGCAAGCGCAAGAGAGGGCGAGACACCAGGGCCGTGGAGCTCGGGCCCCGCCCGCTTGTGGCGGTGGCCTGGGGGGACCATGGGCCAGGGCGACCAGTGCGCGCCCTCGTTCGCCCTGCAGCACCCGCTCACCGTCAGCGGGCAGACCCTGTCCGTCGGCTACGACAACCTGGCGATCCACCGACTCCTCGCCACCGGAGCAGCCGTCGTCGTCACCGACCACGTCGGCCTGGGCGCCACCGACCGTCTGCACACCTACGTCAACCGCGTGGACGCGGGGCACGCGGTGCTGGACGCCGTCCGTGCGGCGCGCGCTCTCCCCGGCACCTCCCTCTCCTCCGGCTCCCGCGTCGGCCTGTACGGGTACAGCGAGGGCGGCGGCGCCACCGCCTCGGCGGCCGAACTGCAGCCCACCTACGCGCCCGACGTCCCCCTGGCCCGGCACCTACGCCGGCGCGCCGCCCGCCGACCTGACCGCCGTCATGAAGGGGATCGACGGCAGTGCCCTGGCCGCTGCCCTGGGCTGGGCGATCAACGGCTTCGTCCAGGCGTACCCCGACATGCGGGACGTCGCCGAGGCGAACCTTGCCGTCCTCGACAAGCAGCGCATCGGGACGCTCAAGCGGCCGGTCCGGTCCGGGTGGCCACCGGCGTCCAGGACGACATCGTTCCGCACGCCCAGGCCCGCCAACTGGCCGTGGACTGGTGCCGTAAGAGCGGCAACGTCACCTACGAGGCCGTCAGCCTGCCCGACCTCGGCGACAAACTCCTCACCAACCACCTCGCCCCCCTCCTCACCGACCAGGGAGCGGCGATCTCCTGGCTCACCGACCGCCTGGAGGGCAAACCGGCCACGTCCAACTGCTGGACGATGCCCTTCCAGCGCTGACCGAGCCATCCGGCGGCCCCGCCCACCCGGTCTCCGGACGGGGCCGCTGAAGGATGTGACGGCCGCCTGATCACCGTCCGCGTCGCCGATAGAGCATTGATTAACACCTCAACATGAGAATGGCGAACGATAAAATTGTGAAATAGGGAAAGATCGAGATGCGACAGTGCGTCACAAGGGTGCAGCATGACAGAAAAGAGCTTCTCTGGCCCCACCACTAGGGAGCAACCATGCACCGCGTCGGGATTCAACCAGCAAAAGCCATACGCAACAGTGCGGGTGCTGCCCTCTTGAGCTTTTCTCTCATCGCCATGAGTGGTGAGGCCACCGCGGCGGCGGAACTGACGTACCCAGGGGAGCTGTTGGGTAGCTGGATCACCGAGGACGAGGTCAACTACGCAGAATTCGAAGCCGATTCGACTTACGTATACGAGGATGGCAACTACAGAGAGACCGGCACGTTCGAGCTCCAAGGGAAAGAAATCAAATATTCACCCAAAGAGGCGCTGGAAAGCGATGAGGAGCAACCCCTCCCCGATCCATACACAGAAACCTGGAACGTGGAAATTCCCGACGATGGGAACCATAAGCTGACCACTGAAGGGGATGTCAAATTGACCTATGTCGAGATGACCAGAGGCCACTGTTCGGGGTAGAGGGGCTGTCGCTGGCCGGCACAGGTGCGACCGGGCGGACCGCGGTGAAGTCCTGGACCTCGTCACGGGTCGCGGAGAGCAACAGCAGCCACTCGTCGCAGCCCTGCCACGGAGAGAGGTCGCCGCCGCCTCCGCGCACCACCCGTGGTCCGTCCCCGGTGCGTGGGCGTGCGTCCAGAGGCGCGTCCTCGAAGTGCGGAATCCACAGGTCGGCACAGATTTCGTTGGCCGACCCCATCGCCGCCAGCCCGAAGGCGTTCTCGGCCGCGGCAGTGCGCTCCTCGTCGGCGAAGTCGTCGAGCACCTGGTCCTCGTCCGGCCTCCCGTCCCCGCGGAAGGTCAGAGTGGTCGTACCCGCCCGGGCCGCGTACTCCCATTCCGCCTCGCTGGGCAGCCGGAACGGCAATGCCCCCAGCAGGTCGTCCAAGTCGTCCTCGCATCGGGCCGTGCTCGAATCCGATTGGGCGAAGCTGTCCTCGTACTCGGGCAGCCAGTGCCGTACCTGCGCCACCGTCAGGGGATGCCGGGCGATCAGGAACGGCTCGACCCGCACCTCGCGTACCGGCCGGGCCTGGACGGCATCGGCGAAGAACGCTTCGAGATCGTCATCGGTGTCGTCGGCCCGCTCGATGGCTCGAATCGCTTCCAGTTCCCCGTCGGACAAGCCCATCCGGAACGTCCCACCGGGGACCATCCGGAAGAGCACTCCGGAGGGTATGTGCCGCCAAGCAGGTCGGCCGGCCACGATCTCTTGAGTCCACATGGTGCCGGACGCTAGCAGCGACCATCTCGGATGCGGACGGGAACCCGGGCGGGGACGACGATCCGTCCCTCGCCGGGGCCGAACCCGCCACCCCGATGACACATCACGGGGTGGATCGGGCTCCGCGGCTCGGGGGCGGGCGGTCGCCTCAGTGGACGCTGTCCAGCTTGGCCCGCTGCTCCGCGGTCAGGTCGAGGTCCACCGCGCCCAGGCTTTCCTCCAGCTGCGCGACGGACGAGGCACCGACCAGCGGGAGAACCGGGATGTCCCCGCCCATGAGCCAGGACAGCACCACCTGGTTGACGGTCGCGCCGGTCTCGGCGGCCACCTCGCGGACCGCCTTCAGCCTGGGCTGGGTGCCCGCGTGGTCGAAACCGGGGCCGAGCGGCTTGTCGTCGCGGACGTACGCGCCGGAGATCAGGGGGGAGTACGCGACCTGGGTGAGCGACGGGTTGGCGCGGAGGTAGCTGAGGAGGTCGCCGCTGACCAGGCCCTGGTTGCCGTCGGGGGAACGCATGCTCGGGATGTCGGTGCGCTGGCGCAGGTAGCTGTGGTGGTGCTGGAGCACCTCGTAGCCGGGGACACCGGCGGCGGCGGCCAGGGCGCGGGCGCGCTCGATCCGCCAGGACCAGTGGTTGCTGGCGCCGAGCAGGCCGGCCACTCCGTCGGCGACGACCTCCGCGAAGCCCTGGACGGTCTCCTCGAGGGGGGTCTTCTCGTCCATGATGTGCGCGTACAGCAGGTGGATCTTCTCGATGCCGAGGTGTTCCCTGCTGCGCTCCGCCGACTCGCGGATGACCTTGGCGGACAGGCCCTCCACGTCGAGGCTGAAGGTCTGGGTGGGCTGGTTGGGGCGGGCGCCGAGCTTGGTGGCGATGGTGATCTCGTCGCCGATCCCGCGGCTGCGCAGCCAGCGGCCGACGAGCTGCTCGCTCTCGCCGCCCTGTGTGCCGTTCACCCAGAACGCGTAGTTGTTCGAGGTGTCGATGAACGTGCCGCCCGCCTCGACGAACCGGTCGAGGATCGCGAAGGAGGTGGCCTCGTCGACGGTGGTGCCGAAGGTCATGGCGCCGAGGCTCAGGACGCTGACCTCACGACGGGTCTCGGGCGTGCTGCCGATGACGCGGTACTTCATGGTGAACCCTTCAGTGGTGGGAGGTGGCCGACTCGGTTCCGGCGGTGGTCGCGGCACGGACCGGCAGGTCCGCGAGCAACTCCGCCACGACGGCGTCGATGTGGGGTACGAGATAGAAGTGGCCGCCGGCGTACACGCGCAGGCGGAACGGGCCGGTGCCGTGGCTGCGCCAGGCCAGCGCCTGCGGCTCGTCGACGCGCGGGTCGACGTCGCCGATCAGGGCGGTGACCGGGCAGTCAAGCGGGTCCGCTCCACGGAACCGGTACGTCTCGGTGGCCACGTAGTCGCTGCGCACGGCGGGCAGGATCGCGGCGAGCAGCTCCGGGTTGTCGAGCATCCCCTGTTCGGTGCCGCCCAGCAGCTTGATGTCGGCGATCAGCCGGTCGTCGTCGGCGAGGTGCACCGATCCGGGAGCGGGTATCGAAGGGGCGCGGCGGCCGGAGACGGTGAGAGCGGCGGGCGGGAAGCCCGCGTCCCTCAGCCGGCAGGCCACCTCGAAGGCGAGGGAGGCGCCCATGCTGTGTCCGAAGAGGCTGAACGGCCTTGATGGTGACAGCTGTTGCAGCAGCTCCTCGGTGATCAGATCGGCCATCTCGTGCAGGGACTCCACACACCGGTCGGCGAACCGCTCCTGCCGCCCGGGGTACTGGACCACCAGCACATCGGCGTGCGCGGCCAGCCGTGCCGAGAACGGGAAGAAGTACGAGGCGCTGCCGCCGGCGTGCGGGAAGCACAGCAGGAGCGGGGAGCCGGCCGGCGCGGCGTGGAAGCGGCGGAGCCACGGGCTGCCGGTGGGGGGGACGGCGTTCGGGTGCGGCCGTGTCATCCGGTGCTCCTCGCACGCCCGTTGCCGCCGCGGGCTCGGCGGGCCGTGATGGGGATGTGCTTGTAGCCGGAGACGAAGTTGGAGCGCAGCCGCTCCGGAGGGCCGGCCGGCCGGAAGTCCTCGAAGCGGGTGAACAGCTCGTGGAACAGGGTTTTCAGGCTGACGCGGGCGACGCTGTGCCCGATGCAGTAGTGGGGCCCGATACCGAAGGCCAGGTGCTTGTTGGGCCTGCGGCGGATGTCGAACTCCTGGCCGCGGGCGAAGACGGTCTCGTCGCGGTTGGCGGAGCCGAGCCAGATGACGACCGCGTCCCCGGCGCTGATCCGGGTGTTGCGGATCTCCACGTCGCGGGTGGCGTACCGCAGGAAGTGGTTGACGGGCGAGGCCCAGCGCAGGGCTTCGTTCAGGGCCGTGTCGTCGGCCTCTGGGTGTGCCGCCCAGTCCTGGAGCACTCCCGTGTCGATGAACTCGGCCATGACGAAGTTCGGCGGGTGGGGGGTGGTGACGTTCGCACCGAGCAGGAGGCTGTAGCAGTTGGCGACGATCTCCTCGGAGGCCATGTGCCGGCCTTCGAACTCCGTGGAGATGAGCACGCTCAGCAGATCGTCCCCGAGGTTGTCGCGACGGAACCGGACCAGGTCCTGGAAGTACGCGAACAGGTCGCGGTGGGCGGCCTTCAGGGTGACGTCCCGGCCGCCCGGGTCCTGGTATTCGGGGTCGTCGGCCGCGATGCACACCGTGGTCAGCCGGCTGAGCCAGGCCCAGTCCACGGTCGGCAGGCCCATCATGGTGCCGGTGACCGACATCGGCATGGTCAGCATGGTCTGCGCGAAGTCGAACGTGCCGCCGTCGCCGAGTGGTTCGATGAGGGGGACCACCAGGTCGCGGATCATCTCGCGTTGCCGGTCGACCGACTTGATCGCCAGGGCCTTCTTGAGGCGTCCCTGCATCTCGGTGTGGCGGGGCGGGTCGGTGGCCGCGAGCTGCTTGCCGCCGGCCGGGTCGTCCGTGCCCAGCAGGTCGAGCATGGTGCCGCGTTCGGAGGTGAAGGTCGCGGTGTCCCGCAGGACCCGGTCGGCGTCCTCGAAGCGCACGATGTTCCAGAACCAGCGCTCGTCGTCGACCTGGTGACGGGTCAGCGTGTCCATGGTGCGCATCCGGCGCCAGACGGGGTGCGGGTCGCCGTCGCTGTAGAGAGCCGGATCCACGAGGTCCACGCCGTCGGCGGGTCCGGTGGTGGCCGCGTGCATCGGGCAGCCCGGCGGCGGAGCGAGCGAGGGTCCGGCAGGGGCGGGTGTGGCGTGGACGGTCAAGGCCCGTCTTCCTTTCACCGTGATGGGCAGGAAGGCGCCGTGCCGTGTGCCACGCTTCACCCCCTCCTCGCAGCTCCGGACCGTCGTGCGCCGAGGAACGGCACGGCGTACGGCAGCGGGCGGGAAGCCAGGAGCGGGAACCCGAGGGGATGTAAGTGGGTGGGCTACACGGCCAGATCGGGATACGGCTCCGGAATACTGCCGGAGCTCGTCCCTCACAGCGCGACGGGGAACCAGCCGGTCTGCGCGGTGCGACGGCCGATGGACGGCCGGGCCTGGAAGATGCTTCCGGCACAACGTACATGACACCGAGGGGAAGGTGAAGCCCGAACCGGATCCCATGACGCCGTCAGTCGGGCACGGTGTCCAGGAAGCCGCTCTTGCCTATGAGGTAGGCCAGTTGGGCCCGGCTGCGGCTGCCGAACAGTTCGGCGGCCCAGCGCATGTGGTTGGAGACGCTGCGCGGACTCATGCCGAGACGGCTCGCTATCGCCTCGTCGGTGTGGCCGTTGACCATGTGCCGCAGGATCGTGCGCCGTACCTCGTCGATGAGGAGCGGAGGGAGCCGGCTGCTGGGGAACGTGCGCAGCGGCTGGGCCCGCTGCCAGGCGTGGTCGAAGAGTCCCACCAGGTAGCGCACCACCCCGGGGTGTTCGACCGCGAGTGCCGTGTCACGGCGTTCCGAGCCGGGGTCGGGGATGAACGCGATCTTCCGGTCGCAGACGATCAGCCGGTCGAACACCTCGTCCAGGGTGCGCACTTCGCCGCCCGCCTGCGAGATGCGCTCGGCGTAGGTGAGCGTGGGCTGGTGGGTGCGGATCGTGTGCTGGTAGATCGTGCGCTGCCGCACCCCGCGGCCGATCGCCTCCAGATCGCTCTCGAGCGCCTTGTCGAGCAGCTCCTGGGGGCGGCCGCCGCCGGGCTGCGCGGTCAGCAGCTCCTGCTGGCAGGCGTGCACGGCCGCCGAGAGGGTCGCGCTGATCGCCTCCTGGCCCCGCACCGCACGGATCAGGTGCGATTCGCCCTTCCCGTAGCTTTCCAGGTAGACGTCCTGGGCCCGGTTGACCGAGACACGCAGCGTCGCGAGAGCGGTCCTCTTCTCCTCGATGGCGTGTTCGAGACGGTCCAGCCGGGCACCGGCCGCCAGGCGTGGCGGGATGGCGGCCAGGCTGCCGTCGGGCAACCGCTGGACGAGACCCAGGTCCAGCAGACATGAAGGGCACTCGGTGGCAGGGGGGCGGCCGCGAAGGGCCTCCGCGTAGTACTGGAGCCCCTCGTCGCAGAGGACGCCATCGCGATCCTCCGCCTCATTGTCCGCATTTGTGCACACTTTTCCCCCTGCTGGTTTCAGCAATGCGGGATCATCCTGCTCGATCCTCGATGACCTTGCACGCCGATACGTGCATGCTTCCAACGGGGAACCACCACAGCTCTGCCGCACAACCGCCACAGCCCTGGACACCGGAGGAACCCGATCCGGGTTCCGTTCCGCAGATGTCCGGATCTCTTGCAGAAGCAAAACAATGGGGGACAGATGAACAGGAACGTTCTCAGACACATACTCGGCACGCTTGCCCTCGTGGGCGCGGCCGTCGTCGGCGTCACCGCCGCCCAGGCCCCGGCCGGCCAGGCCGTTGTGGCCGACTCCCAGTGGGGCAGCACCCCCGCCCCGGGCGCCGGCGAGGACGATTCGCAGTGGGGCTGATCCCGGGCCTGCCCTTCCCGGTCCCGGACCCGTCCTTCCCGGCGGACCCGCACTGATCCCGGCGTACACCGGCCGGCCCGCCCCGCCCTGATCGACGGAGCGGCGATCCACGCGGCGGGTCCCGTACGCCGCATGTCACCCCCTCTTCCCACAGATTTCGGAGGTCGCTTCGTGCTGCCCGAAACGCCGAACGGTGCGTCACCCGACGGCCACACCTGGTATCCGGCCACCCGGGTCCAGCAAGGTATGTGGGTCCTGGACCGCGACGCGCTGCTGCGCCCCACCCAACTGGTACCCACCGTCGTGGAGTTCACCGGTCCGGTTGACCACGAGGTGCTGGTCTCGTCCGTTCGGAAGGCCCTCGCGCGGCACCCCTCGCTGCGGGCCCGCTTCCGGCTCGACATCAAGCGCCGCCGGGTCGAGTACCACACCGACGGGCCGCCCGCCGAGCCCGGACTGCGCGACGCCGCCACCGAGGGATGGAGCGAGGACGAGGTCGACCAGCGCGTACGGACCCTGAGCGGCGCGCCCTTCGACCTGGGCCGGGACGCGCCCGCTCGCGCCGAGATCATCCGCTTGGGCCCGGAGCGCACGCTCCTCGTCCTCAACGTGCACCACATCGTCTTCGACGGGGTCTCGCGCGGCATGCTCCTCGACGAGATCAGCTCCCTCTACCGCGCCGGGGTCGACGGCGTGGAGCCCGAGTCGAGCGACCCGCCACACCCGGCGACGGTGGCCGCGGAGCGCACCCCCGAGGAGATCGAGGAGCAGGTCGCCGACGTCGTCGGCCGGCTCCGCGGCGCACCTCCCGAGGTCCGGCTGCCGTTCACCCGCACACCGCAGGAGGGCGAGCAGTCCCTGCTCGGCGCCACCCTGGCGACGGTTCTCGACGAGGAGACCACCGAGAAGGCGATGGCGGTGGCCGCGCAGGAGGGGTGCACCCCCTTCATGGTCGGGGTCGCCCTGCTCGCCGGCACCCTCGCCCGTACCGGGCCGCAGCGTGACTTCCTCATCGCCTTCGCCTGGCCCGGACGGGACGATCCCGCCACCGCGGACGTGATCGGCATGTTCATGACCACGGTCGTGCTGCGGGTCACCGTCGGCCCGGGTGACACCTGGCGCGACCTGCTCAGCGGGGTGCGCGTCAGCGGCATGGAGGCGTTCGTCGACAGCGACGTCCCCCTCGACGCCGTCTCCGCCGCCCTCAACCCCGACCGCAACGCCCTGTGGCCGCCGCTGTCGCCGGTCCTCGTCAACCTCGACGAGGCGCCGCGGTCCTTGGAGCTCACCCCGGATGTCACGGGCCGGCTCCGCCCACTCGACCCGATGTTCGTCAAGTACGACCTGGCGATGTTCGTCCGGCTGGAGGACACGGCGGGGGGACGGCGACTCGCCCTCTCGCTGGACTACCCCGTCAACGTCTTCGGCCACACCGACGTCTCGCGTTTCCTTCACGATCTGCGGCGCAGCGCCGCGGGCCTGGCCACATTCCCGGAGAAACCCGTGCTCGAAGAGTCCGTACGCCCCACCGCCGCCCCCGCCGACCTGGACGACCCGGCGGCCCGCCTCGCACTCGTCCGCTCCGTGTGGAACGAAGTCCTGGACACCGACGAGTTCGCCGACGACGTCAGCTTCTTCGAGGCCGGCGGCGATTCCCTGCTGCTCGTGCTCCTCGTGGAGCGTCTCGGCCAGGTCTCGGGCCGAGAGGTCCGGACCATGGACCTGTTCCGCTCGCCGACCGTCGGCGGCCAGGCCGAACTCATCGCCGGCGCCGCCTCATCGGCCGCCGAGCCCACGGGTGGCAACCGATGACGGCCGGCGCACTGGCCGCCGAGGTCATGGAGATACCGGACGGCCCGGAGGCGTTCGGCGACCGGAGTTTCATCGCGCTCGGCGGCGACTCGCTGCGTGCCATGCGTCTGGCCGGCGTACTCCAGGAGCGCCTGGGACTGCGCGTCCCCATCATGGAGTTGCTCGGTGACGCCCCGCTCACCGAGGTCCTCGCCGCCGCCACCCCCGCGGCCACGGCGACCGAGCCGGCACCGGCATCCCTGTCCGGCCTCGACACCGAACAGGCGCTCACTCCCGCCCAGCGCGGTATGTGGCTGATCGAGAAGGTGGCCGGGGGCTCCCCGTACAACCTGGTGTTCCGGTGCTTCAGCCGAGGCGGCCGGCTCGACCCCGGCATCCTGGCCAAGGCCCTCGCGGCCACCGCCGCACGCCACGAGGGGCTGCGGGTCGTCTTCCGCGAGGCCGGCGACGACGTGGTCCAGGAGGTCCTGCCCGTCCACGCGCCGGAAGTCGTCGAGTACGTCCACGACGACCCGACCGAGACCTTCGAGGGCCATGTACGGCGCCGCAGCGCCGAACTGGGCCGCGAGCCCTTCGACCTGGCCGCCGCTCCCGCCTACCGGTTCGCCCACTGGACCCCGGCCGACCCTTCCGACGAGCGCTCCGCCCTGGTCCTGACCGCGCACCACATGGTCCTGGACGGCTTCGCCGTCGGCTACCTGCTGCGCGAGATATTCGACAGCTACGCCGAGTCCAAGGCCGAGTGCGAACGAGCCGCCCAGAGCCTCGGCAGCCCGCTGTCCGCCCTGCGCCGGCACCAGGAGGAGGCCCGCGCCCGAGGCGTCTGGGACGAGCAGACCGCGTTCTGGAAGCAGCACCTCGCCGGGGTCCCCAGTGTCCTCGAACTCCCCGCCGACCGGCAGCGTCCCACCCTCCAGGACGGCGCCGGCGACCGCCTCGGCCTCGACCTCGGCCCGGACACCACCGACCGGGTCAGCCGCCGGGCGCAGGCCCTCGGCATCACCCCGTACTCCCTGCTCCTCGGCGCCTTCGGCCTCTGCCTGGCCCGGCGCACCGGCAGCCGCCGGCTCCTGGTCGGCGTCCCGCTGCTCGGCCGCGGCAGCTCCGAGCTGCGTCGGCTGGTCGCCGTCACGGGCAATCTCGTACCCCTTCTGATCGATGTGGACGACGACGTCGACGTCGCCGCGTTCCTCCGGGGGGTGCACCGCAACCTCGGTGCCGCCATCGACGCCGGCGATCTGCCGTTCGAGGAGATCGTCGCCCGTCTCGGCATCGAGCGAAGCCTCGGCTGCCACCCGCTCGTCCAGGTCTGCTTCGGCATGCACGACCAGCTGGTGCCGAGCGAGCTCAGCGCAGGGCCGGTCCGCATCCAGATCGAGGAAGGGCACGGCGGCGGCTCGCAGTTCGACCTGACCATGCTGATCGGCCAGGCGGACCCCTCGTTCGCCGGCCACCTCGAATACGCGACCGGCGTGTGGCACGAGGCCGAAGCCCAGTCCTTCGTCTCCGATTTCCTCGCGACCGTCGAGCGGATCAGCGCCGCCCCCGAGGCCCGCCTCGAGGACGTCCGCTGCATCTCCGCCGAGGGACACCAGCTGCTCGACGAGATCAACGAAACCGGCCGGGACTTCCCCCGGACGTCCCTCGACGCGCTGTTCCGCGAGACGGCGGCGCGTCACCCCGACACCGTCGCGGTCCGCGACGCGCACCACTCCCTCACCTACAGCGAACTCGCCGCAGCCGCCGCCGAGCAGGCCCGCCTGCTGATCGCCGCCGGAGTCGAACCGGGCGACCGGGTGCTCGTGGGCGTGGAGCGGTCGGTGGCCGAGACCGTCGCCGTGCTCGGTGTGCAGTGGGCGTCGGCCGCGTACGTGGGCATCGACCCGGCGCAGCCGGACAGCCACCTCGCGCGGATCGTGGAGCGGGCCCGGCCCAGCGCCGCGCTGACGGGCCCCGTCGGATCACCGGCCGCGCGCCGGTTCGCGGAGCTCGGCGCCCCGGCCGTGCCGGTCTGGGAACCCGGCTGGCGGCCCGCCGACCCACGGACGGTGCCCGCACCGCCCGAGGACCCGGCCCGCCTCGCGTACGTCGCCTTCACCTCCGGCTCGACCGGCCGTCCCAAGGGCGTCGGCGTCCCGCACCGCGCGGTGATCCGCCTGGTCCACGAGGCGGGTTACGTGCGGCTCGGCGAGGGCGAGCGGATGCTGCGGCTGTCCCCGCTCTCCTTCGACGCCTCCACCCTCGAACTGTGGGGCGCGCTGCTGACCGGTGCGACCCTGGAGGTGCACCCGGCCGGACTGGCGTCGCCGACCGAGCTCGGGGCCTTCCTGCGGGAGCGCGGCGTCACCGTGGCATGGCTGACCGCCGGGCTCTTCCGGCTCGTCGAGGAGTTCGCCTCGGACTCGCTCGGCAGCCTGCGCCAGCTCCTCACCGGCGGAGACGTGGTACCGCACGAGCACACCGCGCGGGTCCTGGCCCGGCACCCCGGTCTGGTCGTCACCAACGGCTACGGCCCCACCGAGAACACCACCTTCACCACCACCCACTCGGTGGCACGCGCGGAGGACGTGGACGGGCCGCTGCCCATCGGCCGCCCCGTCCCCGGCACGCGCGTGTACGTGCTGGACGGGCGCCGCCGGCTGCTTCCGCCCGGTGCCGTGGGTGAGCTGTACACCGGCGGTGAGGGCCTCGCCGACGGCTACCTGGGCGACGAGCGGGAGACGGCCCGCGTGTTCGGGCACCTGTCACCGGACGTACCCGAGCGGCTGTACCGCACGGGCGACCTGGTGCGTATCGACAGCCGGGGCCGGGTGCGCTTCCTCGGCCGCGCCGACGACCAGGTCAAGCTGCGCGGGTACCGGATCGAGCTGAGTGCGATCAGCGACGTGCTCGCCGAGCATCCCGGGGTGCAGGACGCCGTGGTCGTGGTCAGCGAGGGCGACAGCGCCGAGAAGCGGCTCGTCGCCGCCGTCGTCCCGGCCCCCGGTGCGGCCGTCGGCACGGCCGGACTGCGCGACCTGCTGGCCGAGCGGCTGCCGTCCTACATGGTCCCGGCGCTGTGGGCCGTGGTGGACCGGCTGCCCGTCACCGCCAACGGCAAGGTGGACCGGCGCGCACTGGCCGCGCTCGCGGGGCCGGCGAAGCAGACCCCGGCCGTGGCCGTCACCGGGGCGGAGCCGAAGCCCGCGGCCGAGACCGTGGCCGGGGCCGCGGCCGCGGTGCCTGCCGGTATCGGTCTCGAAGCCATCGCCGGACTGTTCGCCGCCGTCATCGAGGCGCCGGAACCGGTCACGGGCATCACCGAGGACACCGACTTCTTCGTGATCGGTGGCAACTCCCTCGGCGCGGTCCGCCTCATGCGCCAGGTCAAGCAGGAGCTGGGGGTGTCCGTCCGGCTGCGGGACTTCCTGCTGTCCCCCACGCCCGCCGGGCTGCGCGCGCTCGTCGAGAAGGCCGCGGTCTGATGGCCCGTACCGCGGCGCCGGTCCCGCCGCTGTCCCTGGCGGACGGCGTGCGGGCACCGGAGTGGGACGAAGGACTGGAGTGCTGGGTCGTGGCGGACCCCCGCCTGGCCCGGCAGGTCCTCAACCACCCCGGATTCGCCTCGGGGACCTTCGAGCGTTCCTTCCAGCTGTACATGGCGGACGCCACCCGCGCCGAGTACCGCGAGCTCACCGAGTTCCTGCGGCTCTGGTTCGTCCAGGCCGACGCTCCCGAGCACACGGCGCTGCGGCGCCCCGTCCAGCGGATGCTGTCCGCCTCCTACGTACGGTCCCTGACGCCCCGCGTCGAGGAGATCACGGAGGAGTGCCTGACCCGGCTCGCGGCCACACGTCCCTGCGACGTGATGCCGGCCGTGGCCGAGGGCATCTCCGGCGAGGTGATGGCGCACGTGGTCGGCGTCGACGTACCACCGCCGGTGCTGCACGAATGGTCGCGGACCCTGTCGCTGTTCATCGGTGCCATGTACCGCCGCGACCACGCCCGGGCGGCACAGCGGGTCATGGTGGAGATGACCGAGGCGCTCGCCGGGGCGCGGGCCCTGGAGGACTTCCCCACCGACACGCCCGAGGACCGGGCTCGCACGAACGCGACCTGGGCGATGTGCCTCTTCGGCGGCCTGGAGACCACCGCCTCGCTGCTCGGCTCCACCGTTCTCACGGCGCTCGGCGACCGGGAGCTGTGGGAGGCGGTACGGGCGGACCGGCCCGGCGTGGTCGAGAACCTGGTGGAGTCCGTGCTGGTGCGGCGGCCGCCGCTGCGGCACCTGGGGCGGGTCGTCGCCCACGACCAGGAGATCGCCGGAGCCCGGCTGCGCGCGGGCGACCTGGTCCTGGTGAGCCTCACCGGACAGGGGCCGCTCGACGAGGCCGCGCCCGACGCGGTGTGCCCGGTCACGGGCGCGTCCACCGCCGCGGAGCCGGCCACCGGCGAGGGCACCGACCGGAATCTCGTCTTCGGCTACGGGCCGCACTACTGCGTCGGCGCCCCGCTGGCCCGTATGGAGGCGGCGGTCCTGCTGCGGCGCCTCGCGCGGCGGTTCCCGAAGGCCCGGCTGTCCGACGAGGCCGCCGTGTGGGGCCCCAACCTCAGCTACGTCGGTCTCGACCACCTCTACGTCGACCTGGGCGGAGAAGCCTGACATGTCCCTGCCTCCCGTGTCCTCCTCCCCCTCCGGTGAGTACGCCGTCGCCGTCGTCGGCATGGCCTGCCGGCTGCCCGGCGCGCCCGATGTCCGGGCGTTCCGGTCGCTGATCCGGGCGGGCCGGGACGGCATCAGCCGCCCCACCCGTGAGGAGCTGCACCGGCGCGGGGTGGATCCCGCCTATGTGGGCCGGGAGAACTTCGTACCGGCCATGGGCGTCATCGAGGACTCCCGCCGCTTCGACTGGTCCTTCTTCCGGTACAGCCGGGCGGAGGCGGCGGCGATGGACCCCCAGCAGCGGGTCTTCCTGGAGTGCGCGGCCACGGCTGTCGACGACGCGGGCATCGACCCCGCCCGGTTCCGGGGACGGATCGGCGTGTACGCCGGTGCCGACCGCTCGGGGCCCGGCCGGGACGATGCCGCGCTCGGCGAACTGGCCCGGTACATCGGGCGGGAGAAGGACTTCGTCGCCACCCGGGTGGCGTACAAACTGGGGCTGCGCGGTCCCGCGATCACCGTGCAGACGGCCTGTTCGACCTCCCTGACGGCCGTGCACCTGGCGGTGCGGGCACTGCGCGGCGGTGAGTGCGACGCCGCTCTCGCCGGTGGGGTCACGGTGATGCCGCACGGCGAGTGGGGCTACCTCTTCGAGCCGGGCGGGATCCTCGCGCCGGACGGGTACTGCCGCCCGTTCGACGCACGGTCCGGCGGGACCGTGCCCAGCGAGGGCGTCGGTGTCGTCGTGCTCAAGCGGCTCGCCGACGCCGTGCGGGACGGCGACCGGATCGCCGCCGTCATCGCCGGAACGGCCGTCAACAACGACGGCGCGGACAAGATGGCGTACACCGCACCCTCCGCGGCCGGGCAGAGCGAGGTGATCCGCGACGCCCTGGCGGACGCGGGGATTCCCGCCGCGGCGGTGGGCCACGTGGAAGCGCACGGGACCGCCACCCGGCTCGGCGACCCCATCGAAGTGCAGGCGCTGACGGAGGTGTTCGGACCGGCCCGCGGGGAGGCAGGCCGGTGCGTGCTCGGCGCCGTGAAGGGCAACATCGGTCACACCGGCGCGGCCGCGGGTGTCACGGGTCTGATCAAGACGGCTCTCATGCTGGAACACCGGGAGATCGTCCCGACGGCGCACTACACGACTCCCAACCCGCTGCTCGAACTGGACGGTTCGCCGTTCCGGGTGGCGACCGGGCTCGAACCGTGGACGCCGCGCGAGGGCCGGGCGGAGCGGGCCGGCGCGGTCAGCTCGTTCGGCGTCGGCGGCACCAACGCGCACGTCGTCCTCACCGAGGCACCCGCCGTCCCCCGGCCCGCGCGCACGGCCCGCCCGCAGGTGCTGCCGCTGACGGGGCACACGCCGGCGGCGCTCGCCCGGCTCGGCTCGGCGCTCGAGGAACGTTTCCGCGACGGCGTGGACGGCCCCGATCCGGCCGGGGCCGCCCGGACCCTGGCCGGGCGCCGCCGCCACCGGCACCGGCAGGCCGTGGTCGTCCGGGACGCCGGACACGCCGCCGAGGCGCTGCGCGCCGCGCACGGCGCGGCCGAACGGCTCGGCTCCCCCGGGCGGCTGGGCAAGGTCGCCTTCCTCTTCCCCGGCCAGGGCGTCCTCAAGGACGCGGCGGGCGAGGCCGCGCACCGTCTGCTCCCGGAATTCCGGGCGGCGTTCGAGGAGATCCGCAAGACCGCGGCCGACGACTGCGGCGTGGACCTGGGACCCGTGATCACCCCGGGCGAGGCGTACGAGGGCACGGCCGACTGGTTCTCCGACACCGTCCACCAGCAGCTCGGCCTGTTCGCCCTCGGCTACTCCTTCGGCCGTCAGCTCGCGGCGTGGGGGGTCACACCGCACGCCATGCTCGGCAACAGCATCGGCGAGTACACCGCCGCGGCCCTCGCCGACGTGTGGTCCCTGCCCGAGGCGGTCGGCCTCGTCCATGCGCGGGCCCGCGCGATGCGCGACGCCGCCCCCGGCCGCATGATCGTCGTCCACGCCTCGCCCGAGGACGTCGAAGCCCTGCTGCCGGAGAACTGCGGCGTCACCGTCGCGGTACGCGGCAACGGGTCCGCCGTTCTCGCCGGCGGCGTGGCGGAGATGGACCTCCTCGTCGCGGGGGACGCCCTCCACGGGCTGCGCGTCACCCCGGTCCACACCCGGCGTGCCTTCCACACGCCGGCCATGAACCCGGCAGCCGAGGCGGTGCGGGACCATCTGTCGTCGATGCCCGCCCGCCCGCCCCGGCTGCCGTACATCACCAACACCACCGGCCGGTGGGCCGATCCGCAGGCCGCGGTCAGCCCGGAGCAGTGGGCGGCGCATCTGCGCGAGCCGGTCCGCCTGGACACCTGCACGGCCACGCTGCTCGGCTCCGGCTGCACCACCTACCTGGAGCTGGGTCCCGGCGGGTCGATGACCGGCTCGCTGCGGGCCGCACCTGGCTGGGACCCCGCCCACCGGACCGTCCGGTTCGCCCCCGGCCGGCCGGACGGCCCGGAGGCCGGGCTCCTCGACGCGATCGGCGCCCTGTGGGAACTGGGCGTCGACCGCGCCCTCGACACCGTCCTGGACAGCCGGCACAGCGACGACGGTGACCGGCCGCAGCGCTGCTCGCTGCCCGCGCACCCGTTCCTGGGCGAGGACCCGGATCCGGAACCTGCGGCGCCCCGGGAGGAACGCGTACCGGCCGCCGTACGGCCCGACGCGGCCGTCACCCCGGCCCCCCGGGACACAACCGTGCCCCCGGCCTCCCGGACGGAGCGATCAGTGCGGTCACTCCTGGAAGAGGCGTGGTGCCGGACCCTCGGCGTCACCACCGCCGCCGACCCGGACGACTTCTTCGGCCTCGGGGGCGAGTCGCTGCTCGCCCTCGCGCTCACCACCGCCGTCCGCGAGCGGGTGGGAGCGGACGTGTCCGTCACCGACTTCATGCTGAAGGCGACCTTCGGCGGACTCGTCGAGCTGGTGGAGAACAGGCTCGGCGACCGGGCCGGCCCGGCCTCCCCCCTGCCGGGCGTGGCCACCCTGCGGGAGGGCTCCGGGCGGCCCTTCTTCCTCGTCGCGGACGCCCTCGGCAACGCCCTGCCCTACCGGGCCCTGGCCGCGCGGCTCGTACTCGAAGGCGACCGGCCGGTCCTGGCCCTGGAAGCGCCGGCCCACGACGACCGGGAGGGCCGCCGCTCGGTCGGGTCCCTCGCCGCCACGCACGTGAGGAACCTGCTGCGGGCCCAGCCCACCGGCCCGTTCACCCTCGGCGGATGGTCGTTCGGCGCGGTGGTCGCGCACGAGACCGCCCGGCTGCTCGCTCTGCGCGGGCACGAGGTCGACCTGCTGGTCTCGCTGGACGGATACGTGCCCGACACCCACCCGCTGCCGGTCGCCGCCGCCCCCCGCTTCCTGCTCGGCGGTCTGAAGGCCGGTCTGGACACGCTGCTCGGCGTCGGGCCCCTGGCCGGAGTGCACCGCCGCAGTCCCGAGGCGCGACGGCGGTTCCTCGCGGGCCAGGCCGCCGTACTGGCCCACCGGCCACGCCGGGTGAACTGTCCGGCCGTCCTCTTCAAGGCGCAGACGGCCCCCGCGTCGGCCGGCCGGCTCGCCCACCGCCTCGCGGGCCTCTACCCGGCGGGACTGCGAGTGACGGCGGTGGGCGGCGACCACTGGTCGATGTTGCAACCGCCGTACGTCGACGACCTGGCCGCACGCATCGGCGAGGCACTCCGCCCGGACACCCGGTCCGGGCCACCGCACGAGGAGAGGAACGACTCTTGACCGTCTCGCAGACACCTCCCGGCACCGAGTCCGCGGACCCGGCGCCGCCGGACGCCGACGCCGCCGGGGGCAACGACAACGACAAGCCCAAGGACGCCGAGAAGCCGCTGCTGCGCAATCGCGACTTCCAGGCCCTGTGGACCAGTGAGGCGTTCGCCGCGCTCGCGAAGGAAACGGCGGAGGTCGCGTATCCGCTGCTCATCCTCACCACAACGGGTTCGGCCTTCTACGCCGGAGCAGTCGGCTCGGCCCAGCTCATCACCACCAGCCTGTTGTCCATCCCCGGCGGCACACTCGCCGACCGGATGGACCGCCGGCTGCTGATGATCATCTGCAACCTGGTCCGGGTCGCTCTGCTCGGCCTGTTCAGTGTGCTGATCTTCGCCGACCAGACACAGCCCGCCCTCGTGTTCGCCATCGCCGTCGGCTCGGCCGCCTGCCTGGGCATCTCCAACCCGACGGGGCTCGCCGCCATCAAGCAGCTCGTTCCGCCGTCCCAGCTGACCCAGGCCACGGCCCAGAACCAGATCCGGTACTTCGCCGCCACCATGGGGGGCCCGCCCGTCGGTGGCTTCCTGTTCGGCGTGGCCCGCGCGTTTCCGTTCCTGAGCGCGGCGATCGGCTTCCTCGTCTCGACCGTGCTGCTGCTGTTCATCCGCAAGCCGATGAAGGTGGAGCAGTTCACCCCGGGCGAGAAGCGCAACACGGCCGAGGGCTTCCGCATCCTCGCCCGGCAGCCGGTACTGCGCCTGCTGATCGTCTGGATCATGGGTTCGAACATGGCGTTCACCCACTCCGGCGTGTTCCTCGCCCTGATCGCCACCGCCGAAAGCCGGGGCGCCTCCTCCGGGTTCACCGGCCTCCTGCTGTCCATCGCGGGCATCGGCGGCCTGGCCGGCTCACTGATCGCGGGACCCGTCATCAAGAAGGTCGCACCGGCGAAACTCTTCCTGGCCGCCGCCTGGATCGGCCCCGTCGCCGCCGTCCTCCTCGCCAACGTCTCCGGGCTCGTCCCGCTCGGCATCATCGTCGCCTGCGTGTTCCTGCGCGGCCCGATCACCAGCGCGCTGTTCCTCGCCTACCTCGCGGCGATGGTCCCCGACAAGGCGCAGGGCCGGGTGCTGGGCGCGGTGATGTTCATGTCGATGATCGCGGCCCCGGCCGGTGTGTTCATCATCGGCACCGTCTTCGACCAGGCCGGTCCGGTCTGGGTGTTCACCATCATGGCCGTCATCTCCGGCCTCGCCGCCCTGCCCACCCTCAGCCCGCGCATCCGCGGGCTCGCGCCCCCCGAGGCGTACACGGACACCGCCGTCACCGGCGCGCCCGCCGAGGGCGGCCACTCCCAGGAGGCTCCAGCAGCCCCGCACAAGGAAGGGGATTCCTGATGACCACCGAGCTGCCCCGCACCCAGGAACAGCTTCCCCCCGAGTTCTTCACCGCCCCCGAGGGCAACGACCTGCACACCGCCAATGCCAAGC
>NZ_JBEOXI010000121.1:0-24599 GCF_040296465.1 Streptomyces sp. NPDC002130 | reverse complement strand
ACGCGCTCGACGAGACCCTCGCCCTGCCGAGCGAGCAGGCCGCGGAGATCGCGCTGCGCACGCAGCAGGTGCTGATGGAGGAGACCGGCGTCGCCTTCAAGCCGGGCGCACCGCGCTCACCCCCTGCCCGTGACTCCGAGACGCTGGACGAACGGCATCGCCTTCGACCTGGACGACGTCGGACCGGCGCTGCGGCGCCTGCTGGAACTCACGGGCACCTACGCGTACCTGACGACTCCCCGGCAGTCCGAGCTCCCGGCGGAGAGCCGCCGCGGCCGCTCCTGAACCGGGGGCGGTACGGCTGCTACGGGCGCAGGGCGCGCAGCAGCAGATCGGCCAGGTGGTCGGCGACCTGCTGGGGCGTGAGGGGACCGTCGGGGCGGTACCACGTCGACAGGTGGTGGACCGAGCCGAAGTGGTAGTCGACCACCAGGTCCGCCGGGGTCGCCTCGGAGAAGACGCCGGACTTCTGGCCCTCCTCGACGAGCGCGCGGAAGCGTTCGTGGTAGCGGCGGCGTTCGGCGCGGACCTGCTTGTCCTTCTCGGGGCTGAGGTGGTGCATCGACCGCCAGAAGATCATGGCGTCGTCGAGGTTCTCGATGGTCGTCACCACGACGTCCGCGGCGGCGTGCCGCAGCCGCTTGTCGACCGGCTCGTCGGCACCGGCCACGGCGTCCAGCCGCTCCTGCTGGATGCGCAGCACGCGCGCGTACACCTCGTGCAGCAGGTCGTCCTTGGAGCCGAAGTAGTGGTACAGCGCCCCCTTGGTGACGCCGGCCGCCTCGACGATCTCCTGCACCGAGGTGCGGTCGTAGCCCTGCTCGGCGAAGAGCCGGGTGGCGGCGGCGAGGAGCCGCTGAGGCACGGGCGTGCCGTCCGAGTCCGTGGTCCTGGGCACTGCCGCCACCTGCCTTTCCGTTCTGTTGTCAGTCGCCTTGCGTACGGGAACGCAGTTCCCGCCGGAGGATCTTCCCACTGGCCGTCTTCGGCAAGTCCGGCAGGATCTCCACCTGGCGCGGATATTTGTAGGCGGCCAGTCTCTCCTTGCAATAGGCGGCGAGTGCATCCGGGTCCGTGTCGGCGTCCGGACGCAGGCTGATGTAGGCCTTGACGGTCTCCCCGCGGTACCCGTCGGGCACCCCGACGACGGCGGCCTCGCGCACCGCCGGGTGCGTGTAGAGGACGTCCTCGACCTCGCGCGGCCACACCTTGAAGCCGGACGCGTTGATCATGTCCTTCTTGCGGTCGACGACGTACAGCCAGCCCTGCTCGTCCATGAAGCCGATGTCGCCGGTGCGCAGTTCACCACCGGGGAACGTGGCGGCGGTGGCGTCGGGGCGGCGCCAGTAGCCGGGGACGACCTGCGGGCCGCTGACGACGATCTCGCCCTGCTCGCCGAAGGGCACCTCCTCGCCGGCGTCGTCGACGATCCGCACGACCGTGTCGGGGCCGGGCAGTCCCACGGCGAGGGTCCCGGACGCCGGGTCGACCGGTGCCTCCAGGCCGGGCGGCACCGAGGCGCAGGGCGCGGTGCACTCGGTCAGCCCGTAGCCGTTGCGGATGTACGGACCGAATCCGGCCCGGAACTTCTCCACCAGCGCGGGCGGCAGTGGGGCGCCGCCGGAGGAGATCACCCGGAAGGAGGAGAAGTGGTCGCGGGTGACGGAGGGGTGGGCGGCCAGCGCCATGAAGGCCGTGGACGGCCCCACCGTGTAGTGCGGGCGGTGCTCGGCGAACGCGTCCAGCACCACGCCCGACTCGAAGCGGTAGGCCAGCACGAGCGTGCCTCCGCTGGTCAGACAGGCGCCGAACTGGCACACCATGCCGGTGATGTGGAACAGCGGCGCCAGCGCGAAGTAGACGGGCCGCTCGGGCAGTCCGAGGCCGGTGCGCTGCCGCTCGGCGTTGTACATGATGTTGCCGTGCGTGTTGGTGGCGCCCTTGGGTGTGCCGCTCGTGCCCGAGGTGTAGCTGATCAGCGCGATGTCCGTGGGGCCGGGGTCACGGTCCTCGGGCGCCTTGTGGCCGGCCCGTGCCACGGTCACCAGATCGTCGGCGTCCGAGGCCTGCGGCAGGCGCTCGAAGGTCAGCACGCGCGCGTCGCCGCGGCTCTGGAAGTCCAGCTCGCACCCGGTGAGCACGATCCGTACGGGCGAGTCCGACGCCGTCTCGCGCAGATACGACTCCCAGGCCCGGTCCGAGCAGATCAGCGCGGCGACCTCGCCGTCCCGCAGGACGTGCGCCACCTCGCCCGACTTGTACATCGGGTTGACCGGCACGACGACCGCGCCCGCCTTCCACGCGCCCAGCAGGGCGAGCACGAAGTGCGGGGAGTTCTGCAGCAGCACCGCGACCCGGTCGCCGCGCCGCAGACCGCGCGCCGCGAGGTGCCCGGCGACGGAGTCGCTGAGCTCGTCGACGTCCCGGTAGGTCAGCCGGCCGTCGAAGTAGGCCAGGCAGTCGCTCCCGGGTGCCTCGGCCACGGCCCGGCGCAGCGCGTGCACGAGGGAGCCCGCGGGGCTGATCGCGCCCTTCTGGGCGTCGCTGAGCAGGGCGAGCCAGGGCTTGGCGGCGTAACGGGAGTCGGTCACCGGGCCTCCTCCCACTGCTGCTGGATGCGGTTCATGCCGGACAGCCACCGGTCGGGGTCGCCGGCCCGGGCCTGATGGTAGGCGGCGACCTCGGGGTGCGGCAGGATCAGGAACCTGTCCTCCTCGATGCCCTTCAGCAGGGCGTCCGCCACGGCTTCGGGCTCGATCGCGGTCGGCTGGAGCACGAGGTCGCCCGCGCTGCCGGTGGCGGCGAGCATGTCGGTGCGCACGCCCTGGGGGCAGATGGCGTGGACCTTCACACCCCGGTGCCGGTACGTCAGCGACAGCCACTCGGCGAAGGCGAGCGCGCCGTGCTTGGTGACGGCGTACGGTGCGGCCCCGATCATGGTGAGCAGCCCGGCGGCGGACACGGTGGAGACGAACCGTCCGCTGCCGCGCTCCAGCCAGCCGGGCAGCAGCGCGTGGGCGGCGCGGACGTGCGCCATCACGTTCACGTCCCAGGAGGCGGCCCAGGCCGTCTCGTCCAGCGGCCCGTCGGCGGCCCCGCCCTCGAAGGCGACACCGGCGTTGGCGCAGTAGACGTCGACGGTCCCGCCGAGTGCGTCCCGGGCGTCGTCGACGATCGCGGAGGCGTCGCCGGGCAGGGCGATGCCGTCGATCTCGTCCGCGACGCCCTTGGCCCGCCCGGCGTCCAGGTCGTTGACCACGACCCGGGCGCCTTCCGCCGCGAAGCGCCGGGCGAGCGCGGCCCCTATCCCGCCTCCGGCCCCCGTGACAACGACTCCGGCCCCTTGAAAGGCTCCCACCATCGGTCTCCTCAGTCGCGGCTCAGCAATGACGCCAGACTAACCGGTCGGTATGTACCAGGGAAGGGGCCGACAACGCCCCTGAAAGGGCCGCGGGGAACTGCGCGACCGGCCACAGACGGCCCACACCCTCCCCACGGCCCGCAGCAGCACTACCGCGCCCATGCCGAAACGCCCCTGAAAGGGGCGCGGGGAACTGCGCGGCCGGCCACACACCGCCCGCAGCCTCCCCACGGCCCGCCGCAGCGCATACCGTGCCCATGCCGACCATCCCCGCTCAAGGAGGTCACCGCATGCGCCCTTCCAGACGAGCCGTACTCACCACCGCCACGGCGGCAGCCGTATCAGCGACATCCACCGCATCCGCCGCCCAGCGCCGCAGGCAACTGCGCACCGGCTTCGAACGCCTCGCCCACGACGGCTACACCCTGCTCGACGGCCAAAAGGTCGGCATCGTCACCAACCCCACCGGCATCACCCGCGAGGTCCGGCACATCGTCGACGTCATGCACGCGGACACCCGAGTGGACCTCAGGGCCGTCTTCGGCCCTGAACACGGATTCCGCGGCACCGCCCAGGCCGGCGGTTCCGAGGGCCGCCACGACGACCCGGCGACCGGCCTGCCCGTCTACGACACGTACCTCAAGAGCGGCCGGCCCCTCGCCGACGTCTTCACCGCGTCCGGCGTAGACACGGTCGTCTTCGACATCCAGGACGTCGGCGCCCGCTTCTACACGTACATCTGGACGCTGTACGACTGCATGGAGGCCGCCCAGCTCGCCGGCAAGCGGTTCGTGGTCCTGGACCGGCCCAACCCGGTGACCGGACGGGCAGCCCTCGGCCCGGTCCTGCACAAGGAGTTCGCCACGTTCGTCGGGCGGCAGCCCATCGCCCAGACCCACGGAATGACCGTCGCCGAACTGGCGCGGCTGTTCAACGGTGAGTTCCTGACCGAGCCCGTGCCGCTTCAGACCGTGACGATGTCGGGCTGGAAGCGCTCGGAGTTCTACGACGCCTCCGGGCTGCCCTGGGTGCCGCCCAGCCCGAACATGCCGACGCCGGAGACGGCCCTGGTGTACTCGGGAACATGCCTGTTCGAGGGCACGAACCTGTCGGAGGGGCGGGGCACGACCCGCCCGTTCGAGCTGCTGGGCGCGGAGGGCGTCGACCGGCGCTGGGCGGCGGCGGCGAACGAACTCGCCCTGCCCGGCGTGCGGTTCAGGGAGGCGTACTTCGCGCCCACCTTCTCGAAGTTCCAGGGGAAGACGATCGGCGGTGTGCAACTCCATGTGCACGACCGGGCCGCCTTCGACCCCGTCCGCACGGGGATCGCCCTGCTCGTGACCGCGAAGAAGGTCTGGAGCGGTTTCGCCTGGCGTCCGGACCACTGGATCGACAAGCTCACCGGCTCCGCGCGCGTACGGACGATGATCGACGCGGGCGCGCCCACCGACGAGGTGGTGGCCGGGTGGCAGGAGGACCTGGCGGCCTTCCGCAGGACACGGCGGAAGTACCTCCTCTACCGCTGAGCCGAATGCGCCCGTGACGTATGGCCAAGCTCCCCCGTTGGCAGGACGATGCGCCCACACGTGGCGTCACCGGGGGTCAGGGGGCCTGCAATGGCGGATCCGGCGATGAGTGTGACTCCCTACTGGGAGCTGGTCTTCGACGCGGACGGAGACCCCGAGAGCCGCCTTCGCGACCGGCTCCTCGCCGGGGTGGCCGAACGGGGCGTGCGCGATCTGATCGTCTTCGCGCACGGCTGGAACAACGACCGCTCCGGGGCGACCCGCCTCTACGACCGCTTCTTCGCGCCCGTGCCGCGGCTGGCCCCGGCGGCGCGGATCGGGTACGTCGGGGTGCTGTGGCCGGCGATGCGGTTCGCGGACGAGCCGATCCCGGACTTCCCGCGGGCCGTGGCGGCCGATCCGCCGGGGCGCCCGGTGCTGGACAAGGACACCCGGCACGCGCTGCTGGAGACCTTCCCGGGCCGGGCGATCCTGGTCGACCAGATCGCCCGGCTGCTGGAGCAACAGCCGCCGGAGGACGCGGAGCTGGAGGAATTCGGGCGGCTGGTGCGGACGCTGGTGGAGGTGGTGGCGCCGGGGCCGCAAGCGCTGTTCGCGGCGGACACGGTGGCGGAGGGCGTGCCGCAGAGCGAGCCGGAGATGTTCGCCGGATCGTCGGCGGCGGCCTGCGAGGCGTTCGCACGGGCGCGGACGGAGTGCGACGCGTCCGGGTCGCCGCAGGGGTTCAGGATCCCCAACCCCTGGGACGGTGCGCACGAACTGCTGCGGCAGGCGACGTACTACGCGATGAAGCGACGCGCCGGGACCGTCGGTGAGCGAGGGCTCGGCCGGGTCGTCGGACAGCTCGCGAAGGCGGCGCCGGGCGTGCGGGTGCACCTGGTCGGGCACAGCTTCGGCGCGCGGCTGGTGTCGTTCGCGCTGCGGGGACTTCCCGAGGGCGTGCGCACGGTGAAGTCGGTGACGCTGCTCCAAGGGGCGTTCTCGCACTACGCGTTCGCGGCCCGGCTGCCGCACGACGCCCGGGCCGGAGGGGTGCTCCAGGGGCAGCAGAACCGTGTCGACGGACCCCTGGTGTGCTGTCACTCCCGGCACGACACGGCCCTGGGCACGATGTACCCGCTGGCCTCGCGGATGGCGGGCGACAGCCGGTCGGCCGCCGAGTCGGCCATGGGACGGGTCCTGGGCGCGAAGTGGGGCGCGATGGGCCACGACGGGGTGCAGGCGGTGCCGGGCACGCGCGCGTACACCCTCGCCGAGGCCCTGAAGGCGCGACTGCCGGCCGCGGGGTGCGTGAACGTCGACGCGGCGGCCGTGGTCAGACGCGGCGGGCCGCCCGCCGGTGCGCACAGCGACATCCTGCACGCGGAGCTGGCCCGGCTGGTCCTGGCGGCGGGCCGCGTTCGCTGACCCGCCGCCAGGACGGTGCCTCACCGGTGTGAAATGAACTCCACGACCTGCTGGTAGGTCGGCCGGTTCTGCCAGCTGATCTTGCCGTGCTTGATGCCGCCGAGGGTGCGGTGGTTGATCGAGTCGGCGCACCACTGGTCGCCGGCCGAGCACACGTCGTCGCCGGGGTAGACCTGGGCCGCGGTCCTGCCGGCCGCCTCCTTCAGGGTGCTGACGAGGGTGTCGCGGCAGGCGCCGAGGCTGCCGTCGCCGCAGTACTTCCTCGCGAGCGGCCCCTTCACCTGCTCACCGAGCACCGCGCGGACGTCCTTGTCGACGTAGCTCCACCAGCCGTACTGGAAGGAGCTCCCCGCGTGCGAGCCGGTCGGGCCGTGCCCGGCCGACGGGGACTCGTCGACGGGGAGGTTGGCCGTGACGGCTTGGTACAGCTCGCTGCCGAGGCCCGGTTCGAACTCGGCCTTGACCAGCAGCGGCCACCAGGCGTCCAGGATGCGGATCGCGTCGGCGTCGGCGTACTTCTTGGAACCGGCGGCGGTCTCCGTGCGCTTGCCGCCCGCGGCGGCCCATGCCTGGAGTTTGTTCACGGCGGCCGCGGCGGCCGGGTCGGTGACGGGCGAGCTGGTGACGACCTTCAGGAGCTTGGGCAGGACGTCCTCGGCCCGGAGGTCCGCCAGCCCGGCGTCGGCCATGGCCTTCACCAGGGCGGCGCGGGTCACCCCGCCCTGCTGGACCAGCTTCTTCACCCGGTCCTCCAGGAGGTTGCCGCGGTGCACCGAGCCGTTGCCCCAGGGCGCGGTCGTGTAGTCCTTGGCCTGCTTGTTGTTCCAGGAGACGTAGTAGTCCTGGTCGATGGAGTTCGGGTGGGCGGAGGGCGGGGTGTATTCGGCCGTGTTGGTCGCCGGGTCCCAGCCGCGCCACTCGTAGGCCGGCCGGGCCCACGCCGGGAACTCGGAGTCGACGCCGGCCGCGCGCACCGGGTTGTCGCCGCTGTTGTAGTACGCGGTGTGCTCGGAGTCGGCGTAGAACCAGTTGAAGGTGTAGTTGATGTGCTGGACGGCCTTCCGGAAGGAGTCCGGGCCCTTGACGTAGTCCGGGTCGTTCAGCATCTGGAAGCCGATGATGGAGTCGGCCTCGTGCAGGAAGGACGAGCGCAGGGTGGTGTAGGCGACCTTCTTGCCGCCGACCGTGGCGCGGTACTCGACGGGCCCGTACTTCGTCCGCCAGACCCGCATGGTGTACGAGCCGGCCGCGGTGCCGTCGGCGGTGGTGGGCTTCCAGGCGTTCTTCTGCTCGATCTTCTCCATCGGCGTGCAGGTGCCGCGGTACAGGTAGTGGTAGTCGTCCTGGCACAGTTCGACCGCGTAGGAGTCGATGATGTCCTGGCCGGAGGTCGTGGCGCTCCAGGCGTAGTCCTGGCCGCGGCCGAGTTCGACGTACATGCTCAGGCCGGCGAAGGAGGCGCCGCGGGCGCTGATGCCCGGACCCTGGATCTCCTGGAGCAGGAGGAGCTGGGGGGCGAAGTAGCCGGTCTGCGGGCCGAACACGGCGACGGGGTGGCCACTGGCCGTGTGCTTGCCGCTGACCACGAGGGCGTTGGACATGCCGCGCTTGGCGGAGGACCGGGCATCCTTCGCCGCTGCGCCGGACGCGCCGGTCGCGGCGGCCGTCCCGGCGCTGCCGGTGCGGTCGTACACGAGCGGCTCGGGCTCCACCGAACCGGCGTCGGGCAGGGCGGTGCCCTGCGGGTCGGCCGGCTTGGTGCCGTAGGGGAAGCTGCCGTCGTGCTGGGTGAGGACGGCCTCCGGGTCGTTGCGCATCCGGAAGGACTCCCAGACCTTGGTGCCCTCGGTGACGCCGTACTTCTCCTGGGCGGCCATGAGGGAGAGGGCGTTGTTCACCTCGCCGCCTCCGCCCGAGCCGAACAGCGCGCCGATGACGGAGGCCAGGGCGACCAGGTCGGTGATCTTGAAGTGCTCGATCGTCCCGGCGTTGGTGACTGAGTCCTTGTGCCCGGTGAGTACGTACTCACCGGGGAAGGTGCGCCCCTTGTCGGAGGCGTCGATGTAGGCGTTGATGCCGTCGAGGTAGGCCTTGACGTCGGCCAGGGCCTGCTGCCCGCGCTCGCCGTTGGTGGCGACGGCGTTGTCGATCTGCGCCTGCAGATCGGCCTCGCTGTACGGGGCGTGCCGCCAGAACTGCTGCTCCAGGCCCTGGTTGGAGGGGGCACCGCCCGCGAAGGAGGTCAGCTGACCGCGCCCGACGTGCCGGAAGACGTCCATCAGCCACAGCCGGTCCTGGGCTGCCGCGTAGCCGGCGCCGAACTCCGTGCCGTATCGGGTGGTACCGGTGATGTGCGGCACACCGGTCTTCTTGTCCCGGACGATCGTCACGTCGCTGCGTCCGGCGGGCTTGAGGCTGGAGGCGACCTGGTCGGCGGGGACGCCGAAGGAGGCGTCGTTGAAGAAGGTGTTGATCTTGTCGTTGGTGAGGGCGGGGTAGCCCTTGGCGAGGTTGGCGTAGGGCCCGAGCTGGTCCTCGGCGTGCTCGGGCTGGGTGCCGAAGGCCTGGTTGAGGAGGATCTGGGCGAGGGTGGCGTTGCCGTTCTGACCTGGCGGGAGGATGTCCGAACACTGGTTGCCGCAGTGGTCGTTCGCCGCGGCGGTGGGCTGCGCGGTCGCTGTTTCCGCTGCGGCAGCCGGGGCAAGCGGCGACAAGAGACCTGCAATCAGGGTGCATACCGATGCTGTCTTCAGGAACCCGGGGATTCCGCTGGGAGTTCTCATTCTGTCGAGAACGGTGCGTGGGGCACGCCGTGGCATGGGGGCTCCTCCCGCCGGGGGTGGGCCGGATGTTACCGCCGGTATCCCCCGGCTTGAAGATGAACAAGCGTCACTTTTTGAAGTCGGCACAACAGACACACGGATCACGGCAGTCGACTGGCGAGCCCCTTCGGGCCGCTTATGGAGGCCATTTGAAATCGGATGGAGCCGATTCGCTTGTCGATACGTCTATTCGGCGACGTCCGTACGACGACGCCGAAGTGACCGGATTACAGGTGCAGGTGTGACGGAGGTGCAGGACGATGGCCGGTTTCCGGAGTCTGGCGAGACAGGTCCGCGATCCGCGGTGCGATCTGGCCCTGCGGCGCTATTCGCTGCGTAAGTGCCTTGAGAGGTTCGCCCCTTACGGGCACAGGGCGACCTGGGACCATCTCTGCTCCCGGGCGGGGTTCGGTCCCGAGGACCGCTCCCCCGACCCGGTGCGGCTCGTGGCCGCACTGGAGGAGCTGGAGGAGGCGCGGGCGGTCTGGCTGGCCTATGAGGTCGAGTTCGCCGAGCGCCGCAAGAAGGAGAAGCACGACGGACTGCGCAGGCCGGGCAGTGTGGACGACTGGCACCGGCTGACCTGGGGCGGTTTCGGCGTGGCGTGGTGCGACGACCCGGCGGTCCATCCCCGTGAACCGCTGGACGAGGTGCTGCGCCGGCTGATCGCCGCGCTGGAGCGCGAGCCGGGCTCGGCGTGCCCGGTCTGCGGCGGCGAGCAGCTCTTCTGGAGGTACGACCTGGACCACGAACCCTCGTCCGGTCCGGTCTGCGCGGACTGCGGAATCCTGGTGCCGCGTCCCGTGCTCACGCCCGAGGCCCTGGCCTACGCCAGGCGGACCAGGCTGTTGGTGTCGGCTTGACGGATGCGGGTGCGCGGGGGGGGTGCGCCGGGGATGCCGCACCCCCACTGTCGGTGGTGACCGGCACCATCGACGGCATGATGCAGGTGTGCCTGAACGGTTCGCGGACGGCCGCTGACGGTGTGGCCGTGCCGCTGACACCCGAGTCGATGGCCGACTCGGCCGCCGAGGCCGTGGCCGCCGGGGCGACGGACCTCCACGTCCATCCCAAGACGCCCTGCGGACGGGACACGTTGTCGCCGCGGGTGCTCGCGATGACGCTGTCGGCGATCCGGGCGCGGGTGCCGGTGCCGGTGGGTGTGACCACGGGCGCGTGGGCGGAGCCCGACCCGGCCGCCCGGCTGGAGCGGATACGCGACTGGACCGTGCTGCCCGACCACGCCTCGGTCAACTGGCACGAGCCGGGGGCGGAGGAGACGGCCGCGCTGCTCTTGGAGCGCGGAGTGGGCGTGGAGGCCGGCATCTGGTCCGGCACGGACGGGGCGGAGCGGTTCGCGGCCTCGGCGCTCGGGCCGAAGGTGCTGAGGGTCCTGGCGGAGGTGACGGACCCGGACCCCGCGAGCGCGGTCGCTTCGGCACGGGGGCTGCTGTCGGACTTGGGGTCCGCGCATGGCCGTCCTGTGCTGCTGCACGGAGAGGACGGGGGTGCGTGGCCGGTACTGCGGCTCGCGGGGCGGTTGGGCCTGGCAACACGGGTCGGGCTGGAGGACGTCCTGGTTCTGCCGGGCGGGAGACGGGCGGGGTCCAACGGGGAACTGGTCGCTGCCGGGCTGGCGGAGTACGGGGCGGGCCGGGCAGGACCCGAGGCGGGCCGGCCCGGCACATGAGCACGGACTCCATGACGCCCCAGGGCCCGCCTCCGGCCTGACGGAGCAAGGGGAGCCGGGCAGTGGCTACCCGCGACCGCCCCGGTCCACCATCAGGCGGGAGCCCGTGAGGCGTTCACCGAAGACGTCGTCCGGGTTGGACAGGACGCAGTTGTCCAGGGAGAGGCAGCCGCAGCCGATGCAGTCGGCGAGGTGATCCCTCAGGCGGTTCAGCTGCTTGATGCGTTCTTCCAGTTCGGAGCGCCAGACCTCGGACAGGTGCGCCCAGTCCTCCCGGGTGGGCGTGCGCTCCTCGGGGAGTTCCGCGAGTGCGTCGCGGATCGTCGCCAGGGGGATGCCGACCCGCTGCGCGGCCCGGATGAAGGCGACCCGGCGGAGCGTGTCGCGGGAGTAGCGGCGCTGATTGCCCGCGGTCCGGCGACTGCTGATCAGGCCCTTGGACTCGTAGAAGTGCAGGGCGGAAACGGCGGCGCCGCTCCGCGCCGCGAGCTGGCCGACCGTGAGCTCATGGATCTTCTCTGGGATCTGGGGCACCCCTCGAACCCTACCGAGTCCGTTGACACAGCCCGCACGGCCGACCATGCTAAGCAGTCGCTTAGACACTGAGCGCGCAGACCCCCTGCACACGAGAGGCCTGGAAGACATGGCAGAGCCGAGGATCTTCACGTCCGCCGACGACCTGAAGTCGGCGGTGGGCGAACAACTGGGGTACACCGACTGGCTCGACATCGACCAGAAGCGGATCGACCTCTTCGCGGAGGCCACCGGTGACCACCAGTGGATCCACGTCGACGCGGAGAAGGCCGCCGCGGGCCCGTTCGGCACCACCATCGCGCACGGCTACCTGACCCTGTCCCTGCTGCCCCTCTTCGGGCCGCAGCTGATCGCCGTCGAGGGCGTGAAGATGGGCGTCAACTACGGCACCAACAAGGTGCGTTTCCCCGCCCCGGTCCCCGTGGGCTCCCGGCTGCGCGCCACCGCGACGATCAGCGGCGTCGACGAGGTGCCCGGCGGCGTCCAGGTGGCCGTCGCCTTCAGCGTGGAGCGCGAGGGCGGCGACAAGCCGGTCTGCGTCGCCGAGTCGGTGGCGCGCTACTACTTCTGAGGCCGGGACCCGGCGAACCTCAGGGCGTCGGGCCCCGGGCTCCGACCATCCGCAGCACGAGGTCGGCGTACAGCTCGCCGACCTCCTCCGGCGTCCGGGGCCCGCCGACGCTGAACCACCGCGCCACGTCGATGCAGAGGGAGAGCACGGCCAGCGTCGTGCCGTGCACGTCGATGACGTCGAACTCGCCCGACCGCACGCCCTCCTCGATGATCCCGCGCACCTCGCCGTCGACCTCGCGGCGCAGCGCGAGGATCTCGGCGCGGGCACCGGGCCCCAGCGAATCGAGCTCGTACTGCACGACCCGGGCGGTGGTACGGCCACCCGCGTGCCAGCGCACGAAGGAGCTGACCGCGTCGGCGAGCCGCTCGGTGGGGCTGCCCTCACCCCGGGAGGCCGTCCGCAGGATCTCCAGGGCCTTCTCGTGCCCGATCCTGCTGATGCGGTGCAGCAGTTCTTCCTTGGTCTTGTAGTGGATGTAGAGCGCGGCCGGGCTCATCCCGGCGCGGCCCGCGATGTCGCGGGTCGTCGTGGCGTGGTAGCCACGCTCGGCGAAGGCCTCCACCGCGGCGATCAGCAGCCTCCGCGCCGCGTCGGGCGTGACCTCGCCCCACGCCTGCGCCTCGCCGCCGGCCGTCTCCTCCGCCGTACCCATCGCTCGCCCCTCTCCACTGGCAGGAGCAACACCATACCGCCGAAGGTGAGCGAGCGCTTAGCGTGGCCGCTCAGCGCTTCTCGTAGGGGGCGTACGAGGGGGCCGCCCCCGGCCCCTCCTGCCGGTCCCGGATCACTTTGGACAGGGTGAAGGCCGAGGTGACCAGGTACAGGACGGCGATGGCGAGGAAAGCCCGCACCCAGGCGTCGGCGCTCAACTGGTAGATGCCGATGGCCGTGGCCGCCATGGCGACGGCGAAGGAGGCGACGGCCTGGCCGTAGAAGGCGGCCGTGTTCTGCTGCTTGCCCGGTGTGTCACTCATGGGGAAAGCATCGGCGGACGTGGCCCGCGCCACATCCGCCGTAGTACTCAGACACGTACTCAGAAGGCCGAGACGCCCGTCAGCGCCCGCCCGATGACCAGCTTCTGGATCTGGCTCGTGCCCTCGTAGAGGGTCATCACCCGGGCGTCGCGCAACAGCTTGCCCACCGGGTACTCGTCGATGTAGCCGTAGCCTCCGAAGACCTGGAGCGCGTTGTTCGCGGCGCGGACTGCGGCCTCCGAGGCGAACAGCTTGGCCTTGGACGACTCCACGGCGAACGGCCGCCCTCGGTCGATCAGGTCGGCGACCCGCCAGGTCAGCAGCCGGGCGGCGTCCACGTCCAGGGCGATGTCGCTGAGCAGCTCCTGGACGAGCTGGTGGTGGGCGATGGTCCTGCCGAACTGCTCCCGCTCTCCCGCGTACCGCACGGCCGCGTCGAGGGCGGCCTGGGCGATGCCGACGCAGCCCGCGGCGACGGACATCCGGCCCTTGGCGAGAGCCGACATGGCGATCGAGAACCCCTTGCCCTCCTGCCCGAGCAGGGCGGAGGCGGGTACGCGCACGTCCTCCAGGACGAGTTCGGCGGTGGCCTGGCCGCGCAGCCCGAGCTTGCCGTGGATGGTGCGGCGGGTCAGGCCGGGCGTGTCGGTGGGGACGAGGAAGGCGGAGACGCCCTTGTGGCCGGGGGCGTCCGTGGAGCGGGCGAAGAGCAGGACGACGTCGGCCCAGGTGCCGTTGGTGATGAACATCTTGGTGCCGTCGAGGACGTAGTCGTCGCCGTCCCGCACCGCGCGGGTCGCGAGACCGCCCGCGTCCGAGCCCGTGCCCGGCTCGGTCAGGCCGAAGCAGCCGACCGACGCGCCGGAGGTCAGCCCCGGCAGCCAGCGCCGCTTCTGCTCCTCGCTCCCCCAGGCGGCGATCGTCTTGGCGACGAGCCCGAGGGAGACGGAGACGATGCCGCGCACGGACGAGTCGCCCCGGCCCAGCTCCTCCGTGACCAGGCAGTACGCGAGGTGGTCGCCGCCGGAGCCGCCGTACTCCTCGTCGATCGTCAGGCCGAGGAAGCCGACCTCGCCGAGCTTCTTGACGATCGCCCGGTCGACCTCCTCGGCGCGGTCCCAGGCGACGACGTGCGGGGTGATCTCGCGCTCCACGAAGTCCCGCGCGAGCTGCCGGACCGCGCTCTGCTCCTCGCTGAGCTCCAGATTCACCACAGGTCACCCCACTGAAAGCCGTAAGTATTGATTTAAATTAGCACTGCTAGTTTCTCGGTGCAGCCCTACTATGTGCGCCATGGCCCGACCGCGCAAGCCCCTGCTCAGCACCGACCGGATCGTCGAGACGGCCCGTGCGCTCGTGGACGCGGAGGGGCTGGCCGCCGTCTCCACGCGGCGGCTCGCCGCCGAACTGGGGGTCAGCGGGCCCTCGTTGTACAACCACTTCCGCACCAAGGACGAGATCCTGGAGGCGGTCGCCGACTCGGTGAGCGGCCAGGTGGACCTGTCGATGTTCCAGGACGGCCGGGACTGGCGGACCGCGCTGCACGACTGGGCCGTCTCCTACCGGGCCGCGCTGCGCGACCACCCGAACATCGTCCCGGTGCTGGCCCGCGGCCCGGGCCGCCGTCCGGCCGGACTGCGCCTCGCGGACGCCGTCTACGGCGCGATGGTCGCCGCGGGCTGGCCGCCGGCGCAGGCCACCTCCATCGGCGCCCTGATGCGGTACTTCGTGATGGGCTCCGCGCTCGGCTCCTTCGCCGGGGGCTTCGTGGACGACGCGAGCGCCTACGACCCCGCCGACTATCCCCACCTCCAGCAGGCCCACCTCCTCGCCGACCAGCAGGAGAAGATCGACGAAAGGGCCTTCGAGACCGGGCTGACGGCCCTGCTGGACGGGCTGGCGCGGCAGTACGAGCAGGTGCGGCGCACGGCGTAGGGACGCTTCGGCGCCGGCCGAACCGTTCGTGTTCCATGCTGGGGGCATGACGACGAGGGATCCGCAGGCGACGGCCCTGGCCCGACTCGCCGCGCTGTTCGCGGACGAGACCCGGGCCACGTGCCTGCTGGCGCTGCTCGACGGACGGGCCTGGACCGCGAGTGAGCTGGCGCGGCACGCGGGGGTCGCCGCGTCGACGCTGAGCGAGCACCTGGGCCGGCTCGTCGCGGGCGGACTGCTCACCGAGGAGCGACAGGGCCGGCACCGCTACGTCCGGCTGGCCGACGCGCGGGTCGCGCAGCTGCTGGAGGACCTGGCCGCGCAGGTCACGCCGGGCGCGGCCGTACGGCCGCGCACCCTGCGGGAGTCGAGCGCCGGCTCGGCGATGGCCCGGGGCCGCACCTGCTACGACCATCTCGCCGGGCGGCTCGGCATCGCGGTCACCGACGCGCTGACGCGACGCGGTCTGCTGGAGCAGGAAACGGGGTTCGCGCTCACCGACGCGGGGGTGGAGTGGTTCGACTCGGCCGGTATCGCCCTCGACCGGCGGAGCCGCCGGCCACTCGCCCGGGCCTGTCTCGACTGGACCGAACGCCGGCCTCATCTCGCGGGCGTCGCGGGCGCGGCGCTGTGCCGGCACGCCCTGGAAGCGGGCTGGTGCGTGCGCATCGGCTCGGAACGGGCCGTGAAGGTGACGGCGGCCGGTGAACGCGCCCTCTTCGATCTGCTGGGCGTGGCGGCGACGGCGCTGCGCCGAGCCCCGAAGCCGGTCCGGACCTGCCGCGACAGGTGACGGCGGCCGGCGAACGGGGCCCCTCGGTCGACCGGGCGTACAGGCGACGGCGCTGCGGTAGCCGCGCACGGCGCCCCATCCGACCCGGCACCTCCTCCGACCGCACGACGCCCCATCCCACCCGCACCTCGTCCGACCGCACGGCGCCCCATCCGACCCGCACCCCGTCCGACCGCATGGCGCCCCCATCCGGCCCGGCACCTCTTCGATCGCGCACGGCGCCTTTCCGGCCGGGCGCGGTGCCCCGTCCGAAATCCGCGAGCCTTTCGGCCCCTCCCCCTCCTAGCCTCTGGAGCATGATGTCGAACACCTCCGCGTCCCCTCCCGCCCGCCGGGCGGAGCTGCTGGCCGCCGGTGCGGCCGCGGTGACCGTCGTACTGTGGGCCTCCGCCTTCGTCTCGATCCGCAGCGCCGGTGACGCATACTCACCGGGCGCGCTGGCGCTCGGGCGGTTGCTGGCCGGGGCGCTGACGCTGGGGGTGATCTGCCTGCTGCGGCGGGAGGGCCTGCCGCCGCGCTCGGCATGGCGCGGGATCGCGATATCGGGCGTGCTGTGGTTCGGCTGCTACATGGTCGTTCTGAACTGGGGCGAGCAGCAGGTCGACGCGGGTACGGCCGCCCTGGTCGTGAACACCGGGCCGATCCTCATCGCGCTGCTCGGTGCCCGGCTGCTGGGCGACCCGATGCCGCCGCGGCTGCTGGCGGGGATGGCCGTGTCGTTCGCCGGTGCCGTGACGGTGGGTCTGTCGATGTCGGGCGAGGGCGGCTCCTCGGTGCTCGGGGTGGTGCTGTGCCTGCTGGCGGCGATCACGTACGCCGGGGGTGTCGTGGCGCAGAAGCCGGCGCTGGGCTCGGCGAGCCCGTTGCAGGTGACCACGTTCGGGTGCCTGGTCGGCGCGGTGCTGTGCCTGCCGTTCGCCGGGCAGCTCGTGCACGAGGCCGCCGCGGCGCCTGCCACCGCGACGCTCAACATGGTCTATCTGGGCGTCTTCCCGACCGCCCTCGCCTTCACGACCTGGGCGTACGCCCTGTCCCGGACGACCGCGAGCCGGATGGGCGCCACGACGTACGCGGCGCCCGCACTGGTCGTGCTGATGTCCTGGCTGTTCCTCGGCGAGGTGCCGGGGCTGCTCACGCTGGTCGGCGGTGTGCTGTGCCTGGCGGGCGTGGCGGTGTCCCGGTCGCGGTCACGGGCGGCGGCCCGGACAGTGGTCCCGGGAGCGGTTCCGGAGCCACTGCCCGAGGAGACCCCGGACTCAGCCCGCTGACTCGGCCTTGGCCTCCGGCTCGGCCTTCGTGTCCGGCCCGGCCTGTGCTTCGGCCGTGCGCGCCCGGTCCGCGAGGATCTTGATCGACACCAGGGCGATCACCGAGAGCACGACGATGTAGCCGGACACGGCCATCGAGGTGCCGGTCGCCTCCAGCAGCAGCACCATCATGAAGGGCGCGAGCCCGCCGCCCGCCACGGCCGCGATCTGGTAGCCGAGGGAGGCGCCGGTGTAGCGCATCTCGGGCGTGAACAGCTCGGCGAACAGGGCGGCCTGGGGGCCGTACATGATGCTCAGGAAGCAGCTCGCGACGAACGTGCCGACCGCGAGCCACAGCAGCGAGCCGGTGTCGATCAGCAGGAAGAGCGGCACGGCCCACAGGGCGATGCCGGCCGCGCCGAAGGCATAGATCCGGATGCGGCCCACGCGGTCGGAGAGCGCCGCGGCGGCCGGGATCAGCACGAGCTGGGTGAGGCTGACACAGAGCGAGACGATGAGCACCGGGCCCTTCTTCATGTCCAGTTCCCGGGTCGTGTAGTCCAGGACGCCCGTGATGAGGATGTAGAAGGTGGCGGTGTTCACGGCGAAGGAGCCGCCGGCCAGGAACACCGTGCCCAGGTGGCCGCGCAGGATCGTGCGCAGCGGCGAGCTCTGCTCGGACTTCTCCTTCTCGGCGAGCGCCCGTTCGGCCTCCCGGAACGCCGGGGTCTCCTCGACGCGCGTGTGGATGTACCAGGCGAGGGCGAGGACCAGCAGGCCGACCAGGAACGGCACCCGCCAGCCCCAGGCCGCGAACGCCGAGTCGCTGGTGAGCGCGCCGGCCAGCAGGAAGACGGTGTTGGCGGTGACCACGCCGATGGGGACGCCGAGCTGGACGAAACTGCCGTAGACACCGCGCTTGCCCTCCGGGGCGTACTCGGTGGCCAGGAGCATCGCGCCGCCCCACTGGGCGCCGACGGCGATGCCCTGCGCGACCCGGAGCAGGACGAGCAGGATCGGGGCGGCCACGCCGATCGTCTCGTACGTCGGCAGCAGGCCGATGCCGGTGGTGGCCACGCCCATCAGGGTGAGGGCGAGGACGAGCATCGGCTTGCGGCCGCGCTTGTCGCCGAGGTGGCCGGCGACGATGCCGCCGATGGGCCGGGCGAGGAAGCCGACGGCGAAGGTCGCGAACGAGGCGAGGACGCCTGCCGTGGCGCTGCCGGCGGGGAAGTAGAGGTCGCCGAGCACGAGGGCGGCGGCGATGCCGAAGACGAAGTAGTCGTACCACTCGACGGCCGAGGCGAGCGCCGCGGCCGTGGCCACCCGGCGGCGGTTGCCGACGGCGGGCGTGGTGATGACGGGCTGAGCGGAAGGTGCCGTGTCCATGCGGTGCACGCTCCGGGGGTGCTGGGGACGGAACGGGGGGTGGCTCGAGTTCCGGGGAACGTACTGACCGGACGGTATGTACGTCAACGGGTCGTGCACCAGGACTTTTACCTGTACTTGGCATCGACCGCGGACCCCGGGCACGCCGAAGACCCCGGCCTCGCGAGGAGGCCGGGGAACCGGAGAGCCGGGGCTAGAAGACGACCAGGGCCCGGCCGCCCTTGCCCGCCAGCATGTTCTCGAAGGCCGCCGGGATGCCGTCCAGGGAGATGCGTTCCGTCACCAGCGCGCTCAGGTCGAGGCGGCCCGCCCGGACGTGTTCGGCCAGGACCGGGAGGTCCTGAGCCGGGTCGGAATTGCCGTAGACGCAGCCGGAGAGGGTGCGGCCCCAGTGGAAGATCTCCAGGGCGTTGAAGGTGACCTGCTGGTCCTTGCCGCCGATGCCGACGACCGTGGTGCGGCCGCCGCGGCGGGTGGAGTCCCAGGCCGTGCGGATGCTGACCGCGCGGCCCGCGCACTCGACGGCGACGTCGACGCCCTGCTTGCCGGTGAGGCCGCGGATCTCACGGGCGGTGGTGTCGGAGGCGACGACGTAGTCGGTGGCGCCGGCCGTCCGGGCCAGCTCCTCCTTCTCGGCGGACACGTCCACCGCGACGATCTTCGAGGCGCCCGCGATCCGGGCCGCCTGGAGGGCGGCGAGGCCCACTCCCCCGACGCCGAACACCGCGACGGTCTCGCCCTGCCGGACCCGGGCCGAGTGGTGGACGGCGCCGTAGCCGGTGAGGACGGCGCAGCCGAGCAGGGCCGCGTCGGTGAGCGGGACGCCGTCGGGGACGGGCAGCACGCAGGAGGCGGAGACGACCGTCTCCTCGGCGAACGCGGCGACGTTCAGGCCGGGGTGGAGGTCGGTGCCCCCGGTGGTGCGGGCGTAGACGTCGGCGGCGCCCCTGAGGGCGTTGGCGCACAGCCACACCTCGCCGAGCGAGCAGGCGTGGCAGGCGCCGCAGGACGGCGCCCAGTTGAGGACGACCCCGTCGCCGGGCGAGACATGGCCGACCCCCTCGCCGACGGCGACGACCGTGCCGGCGCCCTCGTGCCCGAGGACGGCCGGGACGGGCACGCGCATGGTGCCGTCGGACAGGGACAGGTCGGAGTGGCAGACCCCGGCGGCGGCGAGCCGGACGCGGACCTGGCCGGGTCCGGGGTCGGGCAGGTCGATGCCGGTGATCTCCAGCGGGGAGCCGACGGCGGGCAGGACGGCGGCGCGGACAGCCATGACGGAAGGGACTCCCCTGCTTCTAGAACTGGAGGGACTTGGTCTGGAGGTACTCGGCCAGTCCGTGCACGCCGAGTTCGCGGCCCACACCGGACTGCTTGTAGCCGCCGAAGGGGGCGAGGGGGTTGAAGCGGCCGCCGTTGATGTCGACCTGGCCGGTCTCCATCCGGCGCGCGAAGGCCACCGCCTCGGCCTCGTCCCCGGCCCAGACGGCTCCGGCCAGGCCGTACACGGTGCCGTTGGCGATCCGCAGGGCGTCCTCCTCGTCCTCGTACTTCAGGATCGACAGGACCGGGCCGAAGATCTCCTCCTGCGCGATGGTCATGTCCTCGGTGACGTCGGCGAAGACGGTCGGGCTGACGAAGTAACCCTCCTCGCGCGGGGCTTCGGGGCCGCCGGCGACCAGGCGGGCTCCCTCCGAGACGCCCTTCGCGATGTAGCCGCGGACCCGTGCCTGCTGCTTGGCGTTGACGACGGGGCCGATGCGCTCGCCGTACTTGGCGGCGGCGGCCGCGGCGAGCTCGACGGCCTCGTCGTACTGGTCGCGGTGGACCAGCATCCGGGTCCAGGCGCTGCACGTCTGCCCGGAGTTGGACATGACGTTGGCGACCCCGACGTTGACCGCCTTGGCGAGGTCCGCGCTCGGGAGGATGACGTTGGCGGACTTGCCGCCGAGTTCGAGGGCGACCTTCTTGACCTGTCCGGCGGCGATCGCGGCGATCTGCCGGCCGACGGCGGTGGAGCCGGTGAAGGAGACGAGGTCGACACCGGGGTGCTCGGCGAGCGCCTGGCCGGCGACCGGGCCGAGACCGGTGACCAGGTTGAAGACGCCCGCCGGGATGCCCGCCTCGTGCACGGCGTCAGCGAAGAGCCGGGCCACCAGGGGGGTGTCCTCGGCGGGCTTCACCACGACCGTGCAGCCCGCCGCGAGGGCCGGGGCGACCTTGGCGACGATCTGGTGCAGCGGGTAGTTCCAGGGCGTGATCGCGGCCACGACGCCGACCGGCTCGTGGTGCACGACGGAGTTGCCGGTCTTCTCCTCGAAGGCGTACGTCGCCGCCAGCTCCGCGTACGAGCCCGCCACCGCGATCGGCACGCCCGCGTGGACGGCCTGTGAGAACTTCAGCGGCGAGCCGAGTTCGGCCGTGACCGTCTCGGCGATCTCGTCCGCGCGGGCCACGAGCACGTCCCGGAGGGCGGCCAGGCGTGCCGCCCGCTCGGCCGGCGGGGTCGCCGCCCAGCCGGGGAGAGCGGCGCGGGCGGCCCGTACGGCGGTGTCGACGTCCTCGGCGGTGCCCGCGGGGACGGTGCCGATGACCTGCCCGTCGACCGGGTTCACGACCTCGATCACGTCCTGGCCGGCGGCGGGGCGCCAGGCGCCGTCGATGTACATGCCGTCGTGTGCCTTCATCGCGCTTCCTCCGGGGCGGGGCGTCGTCGTCCGACACATAAACTAGCGACGATAGTTTTCTGACGCCAGACGTCCCGGGGTGCCGGGGCCCGGATGCCGCCGGGCCATCACAGCACGGCGCGGGTCCCGTCCGAAGGTGGGGCTTCTCACTCCCCCAGGTCGGGCTGCCGCGCCGGATGCGGGCAGATGCGGTCGCCGTGCTGGTCGAAGACGAAGAGGTGGGCGAGGTCCACGAGGAGTGGCACCTGCATGCCGTGGCGCAGGGCCAGGTCCGGGGTGGTACGGACGATCAGGTCGCCGGGCAGGCGGGCGTCGGCGGTCGCGGTTTTCTGCGGGTCCTCGGGCTGGTCCAGGGCGATCACGGGTCCGGCCCGCCCGGCTCCGGACCGCTCCCGCAGCCTCGTGAGGACCGAGCCGTCGCGCCGCCTCCGGGCGGGGCGGCCGGGGCGGGGGCGCGCGGCCTCCAGTTCGGCGACGACGGCGGGGCTGGAGCCGGTGTTGAAGTGGACGAGGATCTCGTGCCCCTGGAACTCCACGTGCTCGACCAGGCCGGTGATCGGCACCTCGCCGGGGCGGGCAGCGCTGTGGTTGGCGATCCGGACGGCCTCCGAACGCAGGCCGACGATGACCTCGCGGCCCTGCTGGACGCGCAGCAGCTGGTGGTCGAGGGAGAGCGGCTCCGGCAGGCGCAGGAACTGCTTGCCCAGGCTGATGGTCATCGCCCCGTCGAGCGGGGCGCGCACCAGGCCGCGCAGCAGGTTGATGCGCGGGGTGCCGATGAACGCGGCGACGAAGACGTTGCTGGGCAGCGCGTAGACCACGCGGGGGCTGTCGACCTGCTGCAGCACACCGCCGCGCAGCACCGCGACCCGGTCACCGAGCGACATGGCCTCGGCCTGGTCGTGGGTGACGTAGATCGTGGTGACGCCCAGTTCCTGGGTGAGCCGGGCGATCTCGGCCCGCAGATGGGTGCGGAGTTTGGCGTCGAGGTTGGACAGCGGCTCGTCCATCAGGAAGGCGGAGGGGTGTCGGGAGATGGCCCGGCCCATCGCGACCCGCTGGCGCTCGCCGCCGGACAGCTGCCCGGGCAGGCGGTCGAGGAGGTCCTCGATGCCGAGCATGCGGGCGGTGGCGTCCACCCGGGGGCGGTGATCCACGCCCGGGGACTCGATGCGCAGCGGGAAGCCGATGTTGTCGCGGGTGGTCATGTTCGGGTAGAGGGCGAAGTTCTGGAAGACCATCGCCATGTCCCGGCCGGACGGCGGGAGGTCGTTGGCGTACTGGCCGTCGAGCAGCAGCCGGCCCTCGTCGATCTCCTCCAGCCCGGCGATCATTCTGAGTACGGTCGACTTGCCGCAGCCGGACGGGCCGAGCAGCACGAGGAACTCGCCGGGCGTGATGTCCAGCGTCAGCCGGTCCACCACGCGCGGGCCCCGCGGGTAGGCCTTGCTCACATCGTGCAGGGAGATGGCGCGTGTCATGAGGGGCCCCCGAGGGGTCATCAGGGCGATGGTGCTCCGCGGTCGGAAGCCCCGTGCGGGTCGTACGGGGCTGTGGGTCACGGAAGTTAACGGAATGTGCGCGGCCGGGGGAAGACATCGGGCGAGATCGGGGGCTTCGGTCCATCTGGTGAGAAGGCGGACGGCCCGAGCCGGCCGTCGGGCGGGGCCCGGTCCGGGTCAGCGGATGCCGGTGAGATGGGCGAAGACGACCAGGTTTCCGGAGTAGCCCTTCCTGCGGTCGTAGTCGCCGCCGCAGGTGATCAGGCGCAGCTCGGGGCGGCCCCGGGCGCCGTACACCTCCTGACTCGGGAAGTGCGCCTTGTCGTACGACTTGATCCGGTCGACCGTGTAGACGGCGATCCGCCCGTCGGCACGCCGGGCCTTGACGATCCGGCCCCGCTTCAGCTCGGTCAGCCCCGCGAAGACGGCGGGCCCGCTGTCCGTGTCCAGATGCCCGACGGCCACGGCGGTGCCCTGCTCGCCGGGCGAGGCGCCGTGCCGGTACCAGCCGACGAGCTTGGGATCGTCGTCCGGCGGGGCGGTGAGACGGCGGTCGCGGTCGAGGCCGAGGTCCATGACCGGGGCGTCGAGGCCGAGGTAGGGGATGAGGAGGCGAGTGGCCCGGGAACGGAGCAGGGGGCGGAGGCCGGCCGCCGGACGGGGCTTCCGGGCGGCAGGGGCGGGCGGCCTGGGAGCGGGGCGCTGCGTCGCGGTCGCGGGTCGGTTGGGGGGCTTGGGGGGTTTGGCTCCGCGATGCCCGGGGGCGCCGGCCCCGGGGGTGCGGACCCCTGGGGCGTGGACTCCGGGGGTGGCGGGGCCCGGAGTGCGGGACCCGGGGGGGCGAGCCGGTGTCGTGGCGGATGCGGGGGCCCCGGCTGGACCGGTGCGGGGGCCGGGCGGGAGGGCAGCGGTGCCGGAGGCTCCGGGCACGGCGGTCCTGCCCGTGCCCGAGGTGCCCGGCAGGGCGGCTTTGCCCGTGGGGGTGGTGCCCGGCAGGGCGGTCCTGCCCGTGCCGGAGGTGCCCGGCGGAGCGGCCTTACCCGTAGGGGAGCTTCCCGGCAGGGTGGCCGTGCCCCTGCCGGCGCCGGCCGGGCGGTCACTCGCACCCGGGCCTGTGCCTGTGACAGCACCCGGGCCCGTGCCCGACGGCCGGTCGGCCGTGCCGGAGCCCGCCGGGTGGGCGGCCGTGGTGTAGTCCGGCGGCGTGGCCGTGAACGTCGTCGCGCCGGGCTCTTCGCCCCGGTCCCAGCAGACCCCGGCCACCAGCAGCAGCGAGACGGCCATCACGATCGTCCGCGTCAGCCGGTAGGCACGTGTCCGGTACCAGGGCCTGCGCGAGCGCAGGGGCCACTTCCGGGGCACGCCGGCGGTCGCCGCGTACCGCCCCACCGGGACTGCGCCGGTGCCGGTGCCCGCGCCGGAACCACGCCGGCCCACCGAGACCGCGGCACGCCCGGCCCCGCGCCGAAGCTCTCGGACGTCGTCATGGCCCGTTCCGCGCCGCCCCGAGGGCACTCGAGCGGGGCCCGCCCCGCCCCTGCGCCGCACGACCGGGGCGCCGGCAGCTCCGGAGCCGGGCCGGGCTCCGGGGCCGGCGGCGGCACCCCGCCGGGCCCCCGGAGCCGCTCCGGGCCCGGTACCGCCCCCACGCCGCCCCGACGGCGCGTCGACCGACCCGGAACCAGCCCCACGCCGACCCCACGGCCCATCGCCAGACCCGGAACCACCCCCACGCCGACCCCACGGCCCATCGCCAGACCCGGGAGAACCCCCACGCCGAGCCGCCGAGGCGGCGCCGGGTCCGGCACCGCCTCCACGCCGCCTCACCGCCCCGGCGTCGGGCCCGAGCGCGCCCCCGCCCCGGCCCGGCCGGGCGGAGCCATCCGCGGAACCCGGCCTACGCGGCGCCATCGGGGCGGCGACGGAGCCGGAACCAGACCGTCCCGGCGACGGCGGCCAGGCCGACCGCGGCCGCGCCGGTGACCGGCGTGAAGGCCTCACCGCGGGCGATGCCGCCGCCGCCCGCGGGCGGGCCGCCGACCGGCGTCGTCGGTTTGGAGGTGGGGCAGTCGACCTTGAACACCTTGAACTTGCCGGCGCCGTGTGCCTGGTCGGTGAGCCACGTCAGCTTGTACTGCCCGTTGGGCAGATCGACGGC
>NZ_JBEOXI010000120.1:0-24648 GCF_040296465.1 Streptomyces sp. NPDC002130 | reverse complement strand
ATCGTCGCCGTGGCCCGGTTCGTCCAGGTGGACTGGGAGTGGGAGTTGGCGGTCAGCTTGTTCCAGCCGGACAGCCAGGGGTCGTCGCCCGCGGCGACCCTGACCTTGGCGCGGTTGATGTCGCCGGCGTTGTGCAGCATGCCGGGGTGGGTGAAGGTGGCGGGTGCGGCACCGGCCGTGGTGGCCGTGGCCGTGGCGCCGAGGGCGAGGGCTGCGGTGAGGCCACCTGCGGTCTTGAGCAGACCGCGGCGGCTCACCCGGCCGCCCTCGTGGTGCGTGTGGGGGGACGTGCGGCTCATGTGGGGTTCTCCGATCCGTGGAGTACTACATGGGGGTGATGCTCACCTCGTCGAACTCGGTGGTGCTGCGGGCCAGGGGGTCGCGGGAGCAGACCACGAGGCCCACGTGGTAGGGGGCGTCACCGAAGCCGGGGATGTCTCCGTCGGCGAGGGGGGTGAAGGTGGCGCCGTCGTCGGTCGAGGCGGATGCGGTGAAGTGCGTCCCTGTGCGCTTCAGCCGCAGCAGGCAGGGGGCGGTGACCGCCGCGTTGCCCGTGAAGGCGGACTTCCCGGCGACGGTCGGGCGCAGCATCAGCTGGGCGCTCGTGCCGCCGGTGACGATCGTCCCGGCCGCCAGGTCGAACGGCGACAGGGACTTGGCCATGAGCAGGCCGACCCGGTCGCCGGTGGCTCCGGCGCGGGAGACCAGGCGGACGGTGACCTCGCAGTCACCGCTGACGGGCCGTCGTACGAACTGGCCCGTCATGCCCTGGTTGTTGACGGTGAGGTCGGTTCCGGCGCCCCGCACCACGAAGGTGCCGGCCTCGTGGGAGGTGCTGCCGGGGGTCTGGACGGCGACCACGCCGAGGGTGCCGTAGGCGCGGTCGTCGAGGATGACGTCGCCCAGGTCGCCGTGGGTCCAGGGCGCGGGCGGCGGGGTGCCGACGGTGAGCGTGAGTGTGCCGACGGCCTCTCCGGCCGCGTTGCCGGCGGTGGTGGTGACGGTGAACTCGCCGGTCCGGGTGGGGGTTCCGGAGATCAGGCCGGTGCGCCGGTCGAGTCGCAGCCCGTCGGGCAGTCCCTTCGCGGTGAAGCGGGTGGGCTCGTGCGTGGCGCGCAGGAGGTGCTGGAAGGGAGCGCCCTGGTTCGTGAACGCCACGTCGGGTGACGTGAGTCGGGGTGGGGAGGGTGTCGGCATCGTCGCCTTCGCCGGAGCCGACAGCGGGCCGTGCCCGGCGCGGTTCGTTTTCGCCACCGTGTAGTGGTACGTCGTGCCGGGTGTTCCGGTCGCGTCGGCGTACCGGATGCGGGTGCCGAAGCCAACGGGGCCGATGCCGCTCGCGAGGATCTCGAACGGCCCCTTGGCGGAGGTGGAGCGCAGGACCGTGTAGCGGGCCGAGAGGTCCGGGTCGGTCCAGGCCAGCTCGACGGCGTCGGTGCCCGCTGCGGCCCGCAGGTCGCCCGCGGCACGGGCGGGGCGTGGCACGGACCAGACCTCACCGCCCGTGCGGGAGGTGACGCTGACGTTGTCGAAGGCGCCGGTGCCGGTCTCGGCGTAGTCCTCGTCGACGCCCAGGCAGGAGGTGAGGGTGAGACCGACGTAGGCCGTTCTGCCCAACTGGACGTCGCTGGTGCCGACTTCGGTCCAGTGGACACCGTCCGGGGAGATGGCCCCGGTGCAGCGGCCGCCCCGGCGGGTCACCCGGACCCAGTAGGGCGTGCGCAGCCGGTAGCCGTCGCCGGCGCCCTCGACGTACGGGGCCCGGAGCGGGGTCGCCGACTCGGGGAGGTCACCGAGGGAGGAGATCGGGAAGGCGGCGCCGGTCGTGATGGCAGGCTGCTGTGAGGGCGGCACGGGTGTGCTGCCGGTGCCCCTGACCGCTCCCCCGGCCTTCGCCCGTACGCTCCACACACCGCTCCAGGTGTGCAGCGGCAGGCCCTGGATCAGCATGGCCGCGTGGGCGGCGTCCGCGTCCAGGGCGGCCCGCACGGTGACGCCGATCTTGGAGTACTGGGAGCTGAGCGGCCACACGATCCGGGCCGTGACCGTGCCGTCGCCACGCAGCGGCAGGTACGCCAGGCGGTGGGTGTCGGCGGTACCGGACGCCTCCAGCACGAACCGCTCCCCGTCGAACAGTGCCGAGCCGGGGATCCTGACGTCTCCGACGTCATGGGTCTTCCAGGGACCGGGGAGCCCGGGGGCCGCTGCCGTCCAGGCCGAACGGTCGCTCTCTCCGTGGGAGTTGGCCGCGACGACCCTGTAGTAGGAGGTGCGTCCCCGGCGGGCCCGGCGGTCGGTGTACATCGGGTCGGTGAGCCCGGTCGCGAGCTGCTCGTACGGCCCGTCGGCGGCGGCTGCGCGCAGTACGGTGTACGACTCGGCCCACGCCGACGGCAGCCAGGCCAGCGTGACGGAGCTGTCGCCGCCGACCGCCGTGACACCGGCCGGAGCCGTGGGGGCGGACGGCGACGGGGCCTTCGTGCCGGCGAAGGTGAGGGTGCCCCAGCCGGGCAGGTCGTCGTTGCCGCCCTCGACGACGCGGGCACCTCCACTGCCGCGGAAGACGGCCGCCTTCGTGAAGGGCGTGTCCAGGCCGCGGACGCCCGCGTAGTGCGCGTACGCCATCTCGTGGATCGGGGGCAGGGTGCCGCGCCCCGTCGCCGAGACGGACGTCTTGATGTACTTGCCGGTGCGGTCCAGGTCGGGGACGAAGGGCACGTCGCCGCCGAGGTTGTAGCGGGCGGCGTACTCGACGTTTCTCAGCAGCCGGTTTCCGTCGAAGGCGTACAGGTCGACGCCCTGGTTCCAGGCGACCTGCGCGGCGTCCGTGAGCAGGCCGACGGCGAGTTGCTCGTGCCCCTGGTCGCGCCCGGACTCCTGGCCCTGTCCGGCGTCCGTGACGATGCGGTGCGGGACGCTGCCGTTGCCCGCCCCGGCGGCGGCGAATCTGAGCGCGTCCTCGAAGAGGGTGGGCTCCTCGCAGAACACGCCGATGGCGAGGATGGACTGGACGGACGTCAGGTCCCAGTTGCCGTTGGCGTAGAGCATGTAGCCGGAGATGGCGGGATACCAGACGCGCAGGAACGATTCCTTGCAGCGTTCGACGTCCTCCTCGGCCCAGCCGTCGTAACCGGTGTGGCGCAGCAGCTCGGCGGCGTTGACGAACTTGAAGACCTGGAGCCCCGCGCCCAGGGGCCCGTCCGCGCCGGTGACGGCGGTGAGGGACCCCGACCAGGCGTTGAGGATGTCCCGGGACTTGTCCGCGTAGGCGCGCTCGCCGGTGATGCACCACATCAGCGCGGTCTGGTAGGCGGCGGCGGAGTCGGCGACGGCCTGGTTCTGGAAGTTGGTCGGGCCACGGCCCCAGGTGGTGATCTGGCCGGTGTTCTGGACGGCGTAGGTCGACTTCGAGCGCGCGTGGGCGGCGAAGGCGAGGTAACCGTCGTGGACCGGGGAGTCCTTGGCGGCGACAGCGGCCTTCATCCGGGCCAGGTCGTCGGCGCTGTGCAGCAGGCCGGGGTGGGTGAAGGAGCGCGGTGCGGTGCCGTCCCGGCCGGCGGCCCGCGCTGTGCCGGGGACGAGCAGTCCGCTCGCGCCCGCCGCCAGCAGCAGGGCGGCCGCACCGCCGAGGAAGCCCCGGCGGCTCGGTGCGGCGGATGCGGGGTGGCTGTCGGTCAGGCGGCTGGTGCTCACGGGGTCGGTGCTCATGGGGTCGGTGCTCATGACGCGGCGGCCGCCTCGGCGGTGGTGAGGAACTTCAGGTTCAGGACGTGCTCGTTGGCGTGCATCGGGATGGTGTCGGTGGTGAGGTACCAGGTCGGCTTCTTCATCGAGTCGGCGATGACCGTGCCGTTGACCACGAGGTTCTCGAACGTGACGTCCTTGATGGCGTGCTTGGCGTCGTAGCCGAGCAGCAGACAGGTGGCGAGCGGCTTGCCCGTGTAGGAGAGGTCCTTGACGTAGACGTCCTGGATGCCGCGGCCGACCGAGGTGTTGTACTTCGTGTTGTACATGACCCGCATGTGGATGAGCTGGCCCCAGCGGAAGTCCTCGACGCGTACGCCGTCGACCTTGACGTTCTTGATGAGGTTGCTGTCGCCCGGGTTGAGGGCGATGCAGCCCTGGTAGCCCATCTGGGGTTCGCGGTGGTCCAGGATGTCGAGATTTCTGAAGGTGAGGTTCTTCAGGACCTCGGGGTTGTCCGAGTTGCCGTGCGTGCCGACGTTGATGGGATGGGCGACGTCCGCCCACAGGGTGGAGTTGCGCACGGTGACGTTGCTCGTGTCGCCGTAGTACTCCCAGCGGTGGGTGTAGATGGCGATGCAGTCGTCGGAGTTGCGCATGAAGACGCCGTCGATGACGACGTTGCTGGAGCAGAAGACGTCGATGCCGTCGCCCCAGCCTTTGGAACTGAAGGACCCCAGGCCCTTGATCGTGACGCCGGTGGCCTCGCCGAGCTGGACGGCGTAGCCGTTCGGGTTGAGGACGGTGACGGCGCCGATGGAGATGTTCCGCGAGTTCTCCACGAGGGCGCCGCCGCCGGCCGTCCCGGCGAGCACGCCCCGGCCGGCGATCCCGGCGTGCTCCACGTTCCGGAAGATCACGGTCGCCTTGAGGACGGCCCCGCCGTCGAGGTACACGGTCTTGCCGGAAGGGACGAGCAGCGTGCCGTCGGCAGTGGTGTGGACGCCGGGGCCGTAGTAGAGGACGTTCGGGTCGTCCTGCGCGGGCATCTTCTTCTCGACCGCTCGGGCGAACAGGTGGAGACAGTCGAAGATGTCGTCGTTGATCTGCACGACGACGTTGCGCGGCTGGTCGAGCGTGAAGCGCAGGGTGTCACCACCGACTTCGGGCTTGATGCCGTAGGAGTCCGGTCTCACGCGCACCTTGGTGGTGCCGCCCTTGAGGTAGGTGACCTCAACCTCGACGGATCCCTGGAAGTCGAAGTACGCAAGCGACGAGTTGTAGGTCTTGCCGGCCCCGGTGGTCGGGTTGATCTCCCCCAGCTGGGGGCGCCAGATGTCCAGCGTCTGCCACTCGCCGTCGGGGGCGGTGCGCACCCGCACCTTGAAGCTGGTGTTCGTCGGCATGGCGGACGGACGGGGATAGGTCACCAGCTTCGGCGCGACGACGGCGGCCTCGTCCGCCCGGGCGGCGGTCGCCGACAGCTGGGTGAACCCGGCGGCGAGAACGGTGGCGCCGGCCGCCTGGAGGGCGTTGCGGCGGGACAGGGACGGGGACATCTGCGACTCCTTGCGAACCATGAACAGGGGTAAAGGCAGGGCTACTTGAGACCCGAGGTGGACATCCCGGCGACGAACCCGCGCTGGGCGATCAGGAAGATCAACAGGATCGGCACGACGTACATCACGGAGCCCGGGGATGCCCCAGCCGCCGGACGCGCGGGCTTTGGCCGGCCCCTCGCCGAAGAACCACTCGAAGACCCGCCAGGCCGCGTCCTTGTTCCTCGCATGCTTCGGCATCCAGAAACCGGTGCCGGCCTGGCAGGGGCTGACCCGCCGGCCGCCCGCGAAGAGCGGGGCCGGGGCCAGGCGTGAGAGTGGCGCCAGCTTCTTGTCGGTGTTGATCAGACCGCCGAGCCAGTAGCCCGAGTTGGACATGGCCATCCGGCCCGCCTGGTAGGTGGGGCCGTCCCAGGCGTTGGGGTCGGGCTGGACGATGCTCGGACCGACCCTGCTCCGGCCGTACTCGACGTACCAGGCCAGGGCCTTGCGGGCCTCGGGGGTGGTGAAGTCGACCCGGGAGAAGTCGTCGGTGAAGAGGTTGCCTCCGGCGGACGCCGTCAGGCTCGCCAGCAGGTTGGGGGTGAGCACGCCCTGGTAGCTGCCGCCGAGGACAGTCGTCTGGCCGTTCCTGCGCCGGGTGAGCCGCCTGGCGTCCTCCAGCCACTCCTCGTAGGTGACCGGCTCGGTCTCCGGCGGGTGGCCGACGCCAGCCTCGTCGAAGAGGGCGGTGTTGTACCAGTACATGGAGTCCTGGGAGAAGTCCTTCGCCATGCCGAAGCGGGGGCCCTTGCCCTGGGTGCGGCCGTCGTAGCGCCACAGGTCGTTGACCGGGTCGAGGTCGCCGGCCCTGAGGACGTGACTCCGGGCGAAGTAGGGGTCCAGGTCCTCCATCACGTCGCGGGCCGCGAAGTAGGGCGCGTCCGTGGCTCCGACGCCGCGCACCAGGTCAGGCGGGGCGCCATTGGTCATCATGCCGATGAGCTTGGTGATGTCGTAGCGCACCGTGACGATCTTGACGCCGAGGTCCTTCCGGGCCTGCCGGATCAGCTCCGGGGAGAAGTCGTCGGCCTTGGCCATCACCGTGACGGTCTCGCCGCCGACGCTGACACCGCTGGAGACCCGCATCGCGCAGCCGCTCAGTGCTGCCGCGCCGGTTGTGCCACCGGCTGCCGAAAGGGCGAGGAATCGTCGGCGGCTCAGGGACGCACCAGCACGTGGGTGCATGGACGCGCCACCTCCTGCTCTTGCTGTTCGACATGCCGGTCGCATGTCGGAACACTCGGAACGCTGACCGGGGAATCCGTGTGACAACCGGTTGCTACGCGTCGGGCAGAGCTTCTTCCGGGTGGGATGGCGCGTCAAGAGCCTGAGCCGTTTTTCGAAAACACCGAGCGACGGGAACCGGTTGCGTCGCAGCCCTTTGTCGCTGCGTAGGCCCGTCGGTGACCCGTCCACGCCTGACCCTCCGCCATCGAAAGCGTAGTAATCGATTTCCGACAGCAGCCGCGCTCCGGAGCTGCCGCACGGGATCCGTCACCCGCCCGCGCCTCCAGAGGTCGCCCCCGACGGGCGATTGACCCCCGCTTCCTGACAGATCTACGGTAGAAGACGTTTTCTGAAACTGTTTCTATCCCCCTGCTCCAGGAGAGTCATGCCCAGCCCTCAGCTGCCGCGGGCCGTGTTCGCGATGGACCCGGTTCACCTCCCGCTGCTCTTCCCTCCGCCGCTGATGGAGCGGCTGAGGCGCACGGCCGACATCGATCCCGGGCTGGTGGTACGGGACTTCGCGGATCCGGCCGGCGCCGCCGCCCTGGCCTCCGCCGAGGTACTGATCACCGGCTGGGGCTGCCCACACCTGGACACCGGCGTGCTCACGGCGGCTCCGCGGCTCGGCGCCGTGCTGCACGCGGCCGGCTCGGTCCGCTCCCTGGTCGGCGAGGCCCTGTGGGAACGCGGGGTCACGGTGTCCAGCGCGGTGACGGGCAACGCCCTGCCGGTCGCGGAGTACACGCTCGCGATGATCCTGCTGCTGGGCAAGGACGCCTTCGACCACCGTGAGCGCTTCCGCCGGACCCACGCCTACCCGGGGCCCGCCGAGACGGCGGCCACCGGCAACCTCGGCCGTCGCGTCGGCGTCATCGGCGCCTCGCGCGTCGGCCGCCGGCTGCTGGAACTGCTGCGGCCGTTCGACCTCACCGTCCTGCTGCACGACCCGTACGTGAGCCCCGCCGAGGCCGCCGCCCTCGGTGCCGAGTCGCTGTCGCTGGAGGATCTGCTCCGCCGCAGCGACATCGTGAGCCTGCACGCCCCCGACATCCCGGCGACCCATCACATGCTCGACCGTGACCGGCTCGCACTGGTGCGGGACGGCGGTGTGCTCGTCAACACCGCCCGCGGCGCGCTGGTCGACCACGAGGCGCTCACCGACGAGCTGGTCTCCGGCCGGCTGCACGCCGTGCTGGACGTGACCGACCCGGAGCCGCTGCCCGCCGGATCGCCGCTGTACCACCTGCCCAACGTGTTCCTCACCCCGCACATCGCCGGTTCCCTCGGCAACGAGCTGGAGCGGCTCGGACGCATCGTCGTCGAGGAACTGGAGCGCCTGGCGGCGGGCGTGCCGCCGGTCCACGAGGTGCGGCGCGCGGATCTGGCGCGGGTGGCGTGAGGCGGATCCGGCGCGGGTGCGTGACAGCGCGGCGGCGTACCGCGGCGCCCGTTGTCCACAGGCCCCCCAGCCTGGAGTAATGATGGGATACGGTTTCCGCACCGATGGCCCCGGGGCCGTCGCGACCGGCTCCGCAACCCGCCGGGCCAGGGCACGGCGGGCTGCGGCACGGCGGCCGGGGCACCATGGCCCGGCACCCCACGGCCCGGCGCACCAGGACCCGGGACGCCACGGCCCCGACCCGCGGCCGCAGTTCAGCGGCCGCACCGCACCGGTCCGCCACCGGCCGGACCACGACAACCGGACCACAACCGACCGGGTCACTACCGTGAAGGAGCCGCAAGGGTGAGTCAGCGCAAGGCGACGAGCGACGCCGGCCGGGCGACCATCCGTGATGTCGCGGAGCGCGCGGGCGTCTCCGTGGCCAGCGTCTCGCGGGTGCTGTCCGGCAACTACCCGGTGTCGGAGGAGCTGCGCCGCCGGGTGATGAAGGTGGTCCGGGACCTGGACTACGTCACCAACGCCCATGCCCGTTCACTCGCAGGCGGCGGCACACCGACGGTGGCGATCCTCATCAACAACATCACCGGCGCCGCCTTCGCCCACGTGGCGAAGGGCGTCGAGGGCGCCGCCACCCTGCGCGGCTGGCTCTCCTTGGTCGGCACGACCGGCGACGACCCCGAGCGGGAGCTCGCGCTGGTGAACCTCATGCGCCAGCAGGGCGTCGCCGCGGTGATCCTGCTCGGCGGTGCCTACGACTACGACGAGTACCAGCTGCGCATGGCCCGCTTCGCCCGTTCCCTGGACGCGGCCGGTTCGCACCTGGTCCTGGTGGGCCGGCCCCCGCTGGAGGGCGACGTCCCGGCGACGACCGTCGACTACGACAACGAGGGCGGCGCCTACGCGATGGCCAGCCACCTGCTCTCGGCGGGCCACCGCCGCGTGCTGGTCCTGCCCGGGCACGCCGAACTGACCACCGCCCAGGCCCGGTTGCGAGGTGCTCAGCGAGCCTTCGAGGCGTACGGGGTGCCGTTCGACCGGGGGCTGGTCCGGCACGGCCGGTACGACTACGACCACGGCTACGAGGCCGTCGAGGCGGCGCTGCACGAGACACCGGACTTCACCGCGGTGCTCGCCGGGACGGACGTGGTCGCCGCGGGCGCCATGCAGGCCCTGCGCGCGGCGGGGCTGCGGGTGCCCGAGGACGTCTCGATCGTCGGTTACGACGACATCCCGCTGGCCTCGCAGCTCACACCCCAACTGACCACCGTGCACGTGCCGTACGAGGAGATGGGCCGGGTAGCGCTGCGGGCGGTGGCCGACCGGCGCGAGGGCGGCGCGGGCCGCCGCAAGGGCGCCGACGGCGACCATCTGATCCTGGGCACCCATGTCGTGGTCCGCAACTCCGTCCAGCCGCCCGCTCCCCGCGGGTAGCGGCCCGGCCCCGGGGCAGCCGAGCGCGCCGCCGTAGAGAGCGTTACGTAACCGGTTACTCCAATTTCGAGGCCTGTCTCGAGGCTCTTCGCCATGCCCACCGCGCGTCGGCGCCCCCCTTGTCACACGGCTTTGACCTGCGCACACATCCAGTGCGGCAGAGATATCGGCCGTGCGCTCGGCCATGGCACCCCGGACCGCCCGCCGAAACAAATTGCCGCGCACCTCTTGCTATGAGCGGACACATCCGCCTAACGTCCCAGCAACCGCTTACTACAGCTTCCGCTTGGTCGAACCCCCCACAACCGCGAGCCGACGTTCTTCCGGCCGCCGTTCCCGGTCGCACCCCGAGCCGCCGCCGTCCTCTCGTTCTGAGAACGCCCTATTCCGAAGGATCACGGTCAGATGAACTTCACCAGCCCCCGGAGAAGGTTCGCCTCCGCCGCTGTCGCGGGTATCGCGCTGACAGGTCTGCTCTCCGCCTGCGGCGGTTCCGACTCGGGTGACGACGCGGCGTCGAAGTCCGGCCCGGTCACCCTCCCCTTCTGGGGCTGGGCCAACGGCCAGGAGGCGGTCGTCAAGGCGTTCAACGCCTCGCACAAGGACGTCCAGCTGAAGTACACGAAGGTCACCGACCAGCTGACCATGCAGAAGCAGCTGACCAACGCGGTGAAGGCCGGCAACGCTCCCTGTCTGGTGCAGAACACCGCCGAGTACGTGACCAGTTGGGTCTCGCAGGGCGCGCTCGCCGACATCACGGATTACGTCGAGGGCGAGAAGGACGAGTTCAACACCGGCGCCTGGGCGAGCGCGCAGGTGCAGGGCAAGCTCTACGGCGTTCCCACCAGCTCGGCGCCCCAGTTCACGATCTACCGCACGGACATCTTCAAGAAGTACGGGCTCAAGCCTCCGGCGACCTGGGACGACGTCATCGCCGCCGGAAAGGTCCTGAAGAAGCACAACATCAAGATCACCAACTACGCCGGTGAGGACCCCAGCACCCTCGAGGTGCTCGCGATGCAGGCCGGGGCGCACTGGTACGCGATCGACGGCAACGCCTGGAAGGTGGACTTCCAGGACGAGGGCACCCTGAAGGCCGCGAAGGTGATCCAGGAGATCATCGACAACGACCTGAACGCCAAGCTGTCCTTCGCCGACTACGCGGCCGTGCAGCGCAGTTACGACAGCGGTGCCACCGCGACCCGGCAGATCTCCACCTGGCAGATGGCCGGCATGGTGCAGAACTTCACCAAGTCCTTCGGCGACTGGGCGCTCGCGCCCTGGCCGGCGTACCGGGGCGAGGCGGCGAAGACACCGGCCGGCACGAACCTGACCGGCGGCGTGACCTTGGTGACCAAGCAGTGCAAGGACCGGAAGCAGGCGGCCCGGGCGGCCCTGTGGATGTCGACGAACCAGGACGCGGTCAAGACGATGGCGAGCCCGGAGACCGGCAACGGCGTGATGCCGGCGCTGAAGGACAGCGGTTCCTACGTCGGTGAGTCGATCTCGCAGAAGCTGCTCGGCAAGAACTACGAGCCGGCGCAGAAGGTCGTGACGGACAGCCTGGGAACGGTCACCACCGACTGGACCTTCGGGCCGAACTGGACGGCGATGTTCACCGAGCTCCAGGCGGGCTGGGCCAAGGTCGTCAACAAGCAGGAGAAGGTCACCGACCTGCTCGCGCACATGCAGGAGTGGACGGTGAAGGACCTGAAGTCCCGCGGTATCAGCGTCAAGGGCTGAGGCATCGATGATTCGCTCCATGCGCTGGAAAGGTGCCGCCTTCACGGTGCCCTTTCAGCTCGGCTTCCTGTTTCTCTATCTGCTTCCGATCGGCTACGCCGTCTACGAGTCGCTGTTCACGGAGAAGCAGTCCGGACTCGGCCTCGGCGGTGCGACGACCCAGTTCGTCGGACTCGACAACTACACCCAGGGGCTGACGGACTCGGCGTTCGTGAACTCCATCCTGCGGGTGGTGCTCTTCGCCTGTGTCCAGATCCCGTTGATGCTGCTGATCAGCTTGTTGCTGGCGCTCTTCCTGGACGCGCTGACGTCCAGGGCGGCGAGCAGGTTCCGGATCGTGCTGCTGGTGCCGTACATGATCCCGGGCGTGGTCGCCGCGATCGTGTGGGTCAACCTCTACAGCCCGGACGTCGGCCCGCTCACCGCGATCGGCAAGTCCCTCGGCCTCGACTGGAACTTCTTCGCACCGTCGATGGTGTGGCCGTCCATCGGCAATCTGCTCACCTGGCACGGCATCGGCTACAACATGGTGATCATCTACTCGGCGCTGCAGGGAGTGCCCCGGGAGCTGTTCGAGGCGGCCCGGCTGGACGGCGCCTCCGAGCTGCAGATCGCGCGCAGTATCAAGATCCCGTTCGTGCGCGGGGCGCTGGTCCTGACGGGTCTGCTGTCGATCATCCAGATGCTGCAGATCTTCAACGAGCCGGCGCTGTTCCGGAACATCACCCCGCAGACGGTCAGCGACAGCTTCACCCCGATCATGATCATCTACAACCAGGCGTTCAACGCGGGCAACTACAACTACGCGGCCGCCCTGTCGGTGCTCCTGGCCCTGATCCTGGGCGTCGCCTCCTTCCTCTTCTACCGGCTCACCTCGAAGGAGGCCGACTGATGACGCTGACCGAGCGGACGACCGAGCGGCCTGAAGTCCGTGGCGTGCGACGGCTGTCAGAGCCCGACCCGGCCTCCCGCGGGCGGGGCGGCCAGCGCTTCCTCCTCGTCGGGCTGGTACTGGCCAGTGTCTACAGCCTGTTTCCGGTGTGGTGGCTGATCGTCGCCGCGACCAAGGACCGCACGGCGCTGTACCAGAGCAACGGCCTGTGGTTCTCGGGCTGGCACCTGTGGGACAACCTGCATCAGGTGTTCACCTACCAGGACGGGATCTTCCTGCGGTGGACGGCCAACTCGTTCCTGTACGCGGGCGTCGGCTCGCTCGGCGGCACGCTGATCGCGCTCGCAACCGGTTACGGACTGGCCCGCTTCGACTTCCCCGGGCGTAACGCGGTCTTCGCGTGCGTCGTGGGCTCGTTCCTGATCCCGATCGCGCTGCTGACGCTGCCGCTGTATCTGCTGTTCTCCGCGCTCGGCATGGTGGACACGCCGTGGGCGATGCTGATCCCCTGCCTGATCAACCCCTTCAGCGTGTACCTGGCCAAGGTGTACACCGAGGCGACGATTCCCTACGAGCTGCTGGAGGCGGCCCGGATCGACGGCGCCGGCGAGCTGCGGATCTTCTTCAGCATCGTGCTGCGGATGATGACGACCGGCGGCGCGACGGTGTTCCTGCTGGCCTTCGTGAACACCTGGAACGCCTTCTTCCTGCCGTTGACCGTGCTGCGCGGCAAGGAGAACTGGACGCTCAACCTCGGCCTCTACAACTGGTCCGGCACCCGCCTGGAGTCCGGCATCGACCTGACCGGCCTGGTACTGACCGGCGCGCTGCTGTCCATCGTCCCGATGGCGATCATGATGGTCGCCATGCGCCGCTACTGGCGGACGGGTGTGACGCTCGGCGCCCTCAAGTGACCCCCCTTCGCCGAATCCCCCGACTCCTGGGGGCCGCAGGTGAGCCTGACTCCCTGCGGCCTCCAGGGCGGCCGACGCTCCGGGAGCCCTCGCGTGACCGTCCTGCACAACCCCGTCCTGAGGGGCTTCGCCCCCGATCCGTCGCTGGTGCGGGTCGGTGACTGGTACTACGTGGCGACCAGTTCCTTCGAGTGGTTCCCGACGATCCCGCTGCACCGCTCCCGCGACCTGGCCCACTGGGAGTACGCGGGCCACGTGCAGGGGGCGGCCCCCGGTGGCTCGCTGGCCGGGGTGCCCGACTCGGGCGGGGTCTGGGCCCCGTCGCTGAGCTGGGACGGGGAACGGTTCTGGGTGACGTACACCGTCGTGCGCTCGGTCGGCACCCCCTACTTCGACCTCGACACCTACATCTCGACGGCCTCCCGCGTCGGCGGTGAGTGGAGCGCCCCGCGCCGGGTCGCGAGCCACGGTTTCGACCCGGCGCTGTTCCACGAGGACGGCCGGCTGTGGCTGCTGAACCTGCAGAACGACCACCGGCCCGGGGGTGAGCGGTTCGCGGGGATCGTCGCGACGGAGCTGGACCGGGAGACGCTGGAACCCGTCGGCGGCACGCACCTGCTGCTCCAGCACGACCGGCTGATCGAGGGGCCGAAGCTGCTGCGGCACGACGGCTGGTACTACCTGGTGCTCGCCGAGGGCGGCACGGGCTGGGAGCACGGGGTGCGGGTGGCTCGCGGCAAGGAACTGACGGGGCCGTACGAGCTGGACCGACGGCCGTTGCTGACGACCCGGGACGATCCGCGGGTGCCGTTGCAGAAGGCCGGGCACGGCGAGCTGGTCGAGACGGCGGACGGGCAGTGGCTGCTCAGCCACCTGACGGCCCGTCCGCTGCACACGCCACAGGGCCGCCGCTGCACCCTCGGCCGGGAGACCGCGATCCAGGCGGTGACCTGGGACGCGGAGGGCTGGCCCCGGCTGCGGCAGGGCGGGTGGCACCCCGCGGCCGAGGTCGAGGTGCCGACGCGACCGCACCCGCTGCCACCGGCCGCACCGCCGGCGGACCTGTCCTGGCCGTGGAGCACCCTGCGCGAGTCGCCGGACCCGTCCTGGGCCGACACGACGGCCCGCCCCGGGTGGATCCGGCTGCGCGGCCGGCACGGGCCGGAGTCCCGCTGGGCCGCCTCCTTGCTGGCCCAGCGCGTCACCGAGCACCACGCGGAGGCCGAAGTCACCGTGGAGGCACGGCCGGTCACCTTCACGCAGGCGGCCGGGCTGGTGCTCTGGTACAACCCCGAGGCGTATCTCGCCCTGGACCTGACGTGGGCGGAGCCGGAGGGCGAACCGCAGCGCGGACAGCAGTGGAGCGGGACACGAGGCCGTGGCGGTGGCGGTGGCCGGACGGTGCTCAGTCTCGTCGAGCGTGACGAGAACGGCCTACGGCAGGTCGCCGTCGTCGAGGTGCCGGTGGACGGGCCGGTGGACGGGCCGGTGGGCAGGGGGCCGGTGACGCTGGGGGTGACGGTAGAGGGGGCCGACGCCCGTTTCTGGTACGTCCGCGATGAGGTGCGTACCGCGGTCGGGCCGGTGCTGGACTTCGGCCGGCTGTCCGACGACCACGGCTCCCGGCTGCGGTTCACCGGCGCGATGGCGGGGATCCACGCCCGGGACCTCGTGGAAGCGGCGTTCACGGCGGACTTCACCGGGTTTCGGCTGACCTGCACACCCGCCTGAGGCGCCGTTCGGGGTTTCGAAAGTTTTGACCGGCGCGAAGCAGTGAATCCACTCGTCTTCCCGCCGTCCTGCGCCCCACCTACGATAGGAAGCGCTTTCTGCCCGGCCGGACCCCGTGACCGCCGTGTGCAGCGCTGGTCGAAACTTTCCACGGCCCTCGGGCGGGCCGGAGAGGTGGGTTCCCGATGGTCCGTACGGCGAGTGCGAGCGTGGCAGCCGGTCCGACACTGGCGGTCGTGGCGCGCGAGGCGGGGGTGTCGGTGCCGACCGCGTCGAAGGTGGTCAACGGCCGCGAGGACGTGGCACCCGAGACCCGCCGCCGCGTGACCGAGGCGCTCGACCGGCTCGGGTACGTGCGCAGACCCCGCTTCGACGCGGCGAAGGCACCCCGGCTGGTCGACCTGGTCGTGCACTCGCTGGAGAGTTCCTGGTCGGGTGCGGTGCTGCACGGCGTGGAGGAGGCGGCGCACGACGCGGGCCTGGAGGTCGTGGTGTCGGCGGCGCTGATCCGCTCCCGGGTCGGCCGCCCGGAACGCGGCTGGCTGGACAAGCTGGTCGCCCGGGGCTCCTCCGGCGTGCTGTTCAACCTGGCCGAGCTGAGCGACTCGCAGTACGCGTGGCTGGAGCAGCACCGCATCCCGTTCGTGATGATCGACCCGGTGCAGGAGCCGCCGGAGGGCGTGGTCTCGGTGGGGGCGGCGAACTGGCAGGGCGGCCTGACGGCCACGGAGCACCTGTTGTCCCTGGGGCACGAGCGGATCGCCGTCATCGCCGGTCCCCGGCGCACCATGTGCAGCAGCGCCCGGGTCGCCGGATACCGGTCGGCGCTCACGTCGGCAGGAATCCGGCACCGCGCCGAGTACGTCCGGCACGCCGCTTTCGACGAGAGCGTCGCCCACCGCCGCATGCTGGAACTCCTCGGCCTGTCCGAGCCGCCGACCGCCGTCTTCGTCTGCTCGGACCGGATGGCACTGGGCGTCTACGAGGCCCTGGCCGAACGGGGGTTGAGGGTCCCGGACGACATCAGCGTGGTCGGCTTCGACGACCTGCCCGAGGCGCGCTGGGCCTCCCCCGCCCTGACCACCGTGCGCCAGCCGCTGTCCGAGATGGCCGCCACGGCCCTGCGGTCGCTGCTGCGCCTGATGGACGGCCATCGTCCGGAGAGCACGCGCACGGAGTTGTCGACGCGGCTGGTGGAACGGGCGAGCACGGCGGCGCCGCGCGCGGAGGAAGGGCCGGGGTAAACGCCTTCGGTGAGCGACGGGAGTGCGTCGAGCGACGTCGGCCGTCGGGAGGGCGTCGTACGCGTGCGCGACAGCCAGGCGCCGGCGTGCCGGGGCGGGAACACACCTGTGCGGGCGGGGAGTTGCCGGGAGTGTCAGGTCCGCCGTCGGTGTCACGGCGGACGTACTCGGCGAAGGGACTCCCTCCCATGACGCGCGACCCGCGCACCATCACCAACCCGGCAACGCTCCACGACCCCACGCCCTTCGGCTACAGCCACGCCGTGTCGGCGCCCGGTGAAACCGTCTTCATCGGCGGCCAGTACGCCTCGGACGCCACCGGCGCGCCGGTGCCGGGCGACTTCGCCGCGCAGGTGGAGCTGGCCTTCGACCGGCTGCGCTCGGCACTGGAGGGCGTCGGTCTCGGCTACGAACACGTCGTACGGCTCGGCACGTTCATCGTGGATCACGACCCGGGGAAGCTGGAGATCCTGGGCAAGGCCCTGCACGCCCGCTTCGGGGAGCGCCTCCCGGCGCAGACGCTCAGCGGGGTGGCCTCGCTGGCACTGCCCGGGATGCTGTTCGAGGTCGACGCCGTCGCGGTGCGGCCGACGGGACCGGTCGGGGTGGTCTGAGGGACGGGGACCCGGCGGGGCGCGTGGGACACCGGCCGTGGGCGTGCGGGGGCCCGCCGCACACCCCTGGTGCGCGTCGCGCGCCCGCCGCCCGGGGGAACTGGCCGGGACGGCCCGGCGTCGAACGATGCGGTGGGGAGGGGCCGGTGTCCGGGGGCGGGGCGGCGGCGAGCAGTGGGGGGACGACCATGACACGCTGGCGGCCGCTTCCGGACGCACTGCCGAGGGAGGCACGCCACCTGGTCGAGCAGCTGCGGGCCCTGAAGGACCGCACGGGTCTGAGTCTCGCCGAGCTGGCCCGGCGGACCGCTTACAGCAAGTCGTCCTGGCAGCGGTATCTCAGCGGGGCCAAACAACCGCCGCGGGGAGCGGTGCAGGCGCTGTGCCGGGTGGCGGGGGCGGAGCAGGCACGGCTGCTGGCGCTGTGGGATCTGGCCGACCGGACGTGGCCGCACGGGGTGACGGCGGCCGGGCCGGCGGAGCCTGCGGCCCACGCGCCGCCGGCCGGTGCCGAGTACCGGCGCTGGCGGGCGGCGGCCCTGGTGTCGTTCGCGGTCATCGTCGCACTGCTGGCCGGGCTGTTGTGGGTGCTGCCGACGGGGAGCGGGTGACCGTCGCGGCCGGCCGCTGCCCGGCGACGGTGTCGCTCAGCCGAGCGTGCGGTAGTGGGCGTACTTCCACGGACCGACGTTCTTCAGCTTCACCTGGTACTTGCCGCCCACACGCTTGAAGTTGACGTTCCGCACGAGGCCCTTGTACTGGACGATGTTGCCCGGCTGGCTCTGCAGCAGCGTCTGGGCGAAGTCCCAGCTCTCGCTGACGACGGTGCCGTCGGTCTCGGGGAGGTTGTGCCGGCCCTGCCACCACTGCGTGGCCGACTCGGTCTCCGGTCCGAACGAGCCGTCGATCTGGCTCTTCCGGAAGGGCTGCCACTCCCCCTCGTCGTCCTCCCACTGGGCGCCGTCCGCCCACAGCACGGTCTCCCACAGGGCGATGGCGTTGCCCCTGGCGTAGGCGTCGACGCCGAGGTTCTCCTCGTCCTCCCAGTCGTTGGCCACGGCACCCTTGCCGTCGATGCCGAAGTAGGCGGGCGCGGCGTTGGCCGCCGGTGCCAGGGCGATGCCGGTCCCCCCGGCCCCCAGCATCACGGCCGTCATCATCGCCACGGCCCGATTGCGCATGCTCATGCGGTTGTCCTTTCCGAACCGCCGTCCCCCGGCGGGTTTCCCCTGGGGCGGCTCGTCTCGTCTGGCACGGCACAGCGTCACGGTCCCGCGGCACCCACGGCGAGCCCTGACGCCGTCCCCGGGCCGCCCAGGGACGGTCCACCCACGAGGCGGCGCGCTTCCCACGCCGGGACGGGTCGCCGGGGGCCCGCCCGGGTCGGCGGACCGACGGCAATGGGCGCGGCTGGGGTGTCCGCGCGTGGCTCGGGGCGGGGACGTCAGATCTGGATGACCGGGGACGGCCGGGGAGGCTGCTGTGGCGACCGAAAAAATTTCGGGCCCCAGGGCTCCGGCGCGGGCGTCCGATTTCTTCAAGACCGGGGCTCCTGTGCCTGCCTACGGTGGCTCCATGACTGCACGATTCGATGCCATCGGCCTGGTCGTCTCCGACATGGCCGCCTCCGTCGCGTTCTACTGCCGGCTCGGGTTCGCCTTCCCGGACGGCACCGAGGACCAGCCGCACGCCGAGGCCGGACTGCCCGGCGGGCTGCGGCTGATGCTGGACACCGAGGAGACGGTCCGCTCCTTCCTGCCCGGGTGGCAGCCGCCCGCGGACGGGGGCCGAACCTCGCTCGCACTGCGCTGCGACGGGCCGGAGGAGGTGGACGCGCTGTACGACGAGCTGGTCGGCTCCGGGTACCACGGCGAGCTCAAGCCGTGGGACGCCTTCTGGGGGCAGCGGTACGCCGTCGTGCACGACCCGGACGGCAACGGGGTGGACCTGTTCGCCCCGCTAGCCGCCGAGTAGCTCACCCAACGGCACGCCCGACAACTCCCGTACGTCCCGCGCCAGATGGGCCTGATCGGCGTAGCCGGCCCGGGCGGCCGTCTCCGCGAACGGCACACCGGCCCGGGCCAGGGCGAGGGCGCGGTGCAGCCGCAGGATGCGGGCCAGGGTCTTGGGGCCGTAGCCGAAGGCGGACAGGGAGCGCCGGTGCAACCGGCGTGGTCCGAGCCCGAGTTCGTCGGCGGTCGCGGCGACGGGGCGGCCCGCGTCCAAGGCGGTGACGACCTGCCTCAGCAGCGGGTCGGGGGGGTCGGAACCGGCCGCCTGCCGCAGCGCCAGCTCCTCCAGGCCGCTCGCCGGGTCGGCGGCGGCGTTCACCGCGTCGGCCAGACGCTTGACCCGCGGGGCCGGCCACAGGTCGGCGAGGTCGACGCGCCGGTCGCGCAGCTCGTGCGCCGGCACGCCCAGGAGCCCTGGGGCCGTGCCCGGGTAGAAGCGGACTCCGGCCCAGGGGCCGGTCCCACCGCCCGGGAGGTGGGCGCGGGTGTCGGGCCCGGCGACCATCAGCCGCCCGTCGTGCCACAGCAGATCCATGCACCCGTCGGGCAGCACCCGGCCCGCCCCGGCCCGGGACGGGGTGTTGGTCCACACGACCGCCCCGGGCAGCCGAGATGCCCGCTCCACGTACATGGGAGCCACGCTACGCCGCGCCCCGGCGGCGGGTCCGGGCTCGGTGCCGCTACGCCGCCCTCCCCCGGTACTCCACCGGACTCACCCCGTACACCCGCTTGAACGCCGTCGACAGGGCGAAAGCGCTGCCGTAGCCCACCTTGCGGGCCACCGCGTCGAGGGTGTCGGCGGAGTCGCGCAGGCGGTCGGCGGCGAGGGCGAGGCGCCAGCCGGTGAGGTAGGTCATCGGCGGTTCGCCCACCAGGGCGGTGAAGCGGCGGGCCAGCGCGGCGCGGGACACCCCGGCCTTCGCGGCGAGCGCGGCGACGGTCCAGGGGTGGGCCGGGTCGTCCTGGAGCAGGCGCAGGACATTGCCGACGACCGGGTCGGCCAGGGCCCGGTACCAGGCCGGTGCCGCCGCCTCGGGGCGTGCGAACCAGGCCCGCAGCGCGGCGATGACCAGCAGGTCCAGCAGCCGGTCCAGGACGACCTCCTGCCCCGGCGCGTCCCGGACGATCTCCTCGGTGAGGTACGGCGTGAGAGGGCAGTCCCACACGTCGGACGTGAGGGTGAGCAGCGCAGGCAGGGCGTCCAGCAGCCGCCCGCCGACCTCGCCCCGCATCGGGTAGGTGCCGATCAGCATCACGGTCTCCCCGTCGAGCCGGTCGCCCCAGGTGCGGACGCCCAGGTCCATGGAGCCGTTGAGGGGCCGTCCGTCGGGGTAGCGGCACTCCTGCTGCGGCAGGATCACCGCCTGAGGTGCCGTGCCGGGGGCATCGGCGCAGGTGTAGGGGGCCGGGCCGCGGGCGATGGCGAGGTCCCCGGCCCGCAGCCGCGTGCTCTCGCCCCCGTCGGGCACGACCCAGGCCTCGCCCCGGACGACGAGCATCACCGTGAGCGGGGCCCGGTCCTCCACACGCACCGCCCAGGGCGGGTCGAAGCAGGCCCTGATCATGAACGCGCCCCTCGCGCGGGGACCTTCCAGCAGACCTGCGAGAGCGTCCATGCGGCCAGCGTAGACGCGGTCGTATGGGAATGAGCCGTTCAGCGATGGTTCCGTGCGGCGCACGGCAGTTGACTCGACGACATGACGAACACGGCGGAGAACACGGCACGGAACACAGCACGGGACACACAGGTCACGACGGTGGTGGTGACGGGCGCCTCGGGGCGTACCGGGAGCCGGGTGGCGCGGGCCGCGGAGGCGGCCGGGCTCACCGTGCGGGCGGCGTCGCGGGCGACGGGCTTCGACTGGTGGGACGCCTCGACCTGGGCGGACACCCTGCGGGGCGCGGACGCGGCCTACCTCGTCCTCCCCTCGGACGTCGGCGCTCCGGGCGCCGCGGAGGCGGTCGGCGCGCTCGGGCGCGAGGCGGCCGGGCTCGGGATGCGGCGGCTGGTGCTGCTGTCCGCCCGGGGCGAGGACCAGGCCCTGCCCACGGAGGAGGCGCTGCGGGCTTCGGGAGCGGACTGGACGGTCGTACGGGCCGCGTGGTTCGCGCAGAACTTCAGTGAGGGGCCGCTGGTGGCGGAGCTGCGGGAGCGCGGGGAGCTGGTGTTCCCGGCCGGCGAGGTGGCCGAGCCGTTCCTCGACGTGCGGGACGTCGCGGACGTGGTGGTGACCGCGCTGACGTCCGGCGACCGGTACACGGGGCGGACCCTCACGCTCTCCGGGGCGCGGCTGCTGACCTTCGGGGAGGCCGTCGCGGAGATCGCCGGGGTGACGGGGCTCCCGCTGACGTACCGGGCGGTCTCGACGCGGGACTACGGAGAGGCGCTGATCGGTTTCGGTGTGCCGCCGCAGGAGGTGGCGGGCATGACGGAGATCTTCGACACCCTCCTCGACGGCCGCAACGCGCACGTCTCGGACGGGGTGCGGGAGGTGCTGGGCCGTGCGCCCCGGGACTTCGGCGACTTCGTGCGCGAGGAGGCCGCGGCCGGAACCTGGAAGGCCTGAGAGCGGCGTTCCGTCACTTCTCCTCGGGCGGCTGCCCCTCCCCGTTGACCTGCGTGCTCTTCACGTGGCCGCTCTTCACGTGGGTGCTCTTCACATGGGTGCGCAGGCGGGCCGAGACGTCCTCGGGGGGCAGGAAGCGGGACCAGCGCTCGGGGAACTCGGAGGGCATGTCGGGGTCGGCCTCGCCCGTGGCGGTGGCGCGGGCGACGTACTCGGCGACCTGGGCCTGCCGCAGCCGCTCGTTGGCCTCGCGGGCCGCGGCCGTCGCGGCGGCCGGCCAGACCCGGTCGATGGCGGCGTTGACGGCGGCCCCGACGAGCACGGCGAACGCGGACACACCGATCCACAGCAGCACGGCGACGGGCGCGGCGAGGGAGCCGTAGATCGTGGGGCCCTCGACGGTGCTGGTCAGGTAGATCCGCAGCAGGAAGCTGCCGAGCACCCACATGCCGAGGGCGACCAGCGCGCCGGGCACGTCCTCGATCCACGGGGAGCGGACCGGGACGGACACGTGGTACAGCGTCGTCAGGAAGGCGATCGACAGCAGGATCACCGTGGGCCAGTAGAGGACCTGTACGACCGTCGTCGACCACGGCACGATCCGCACCACCGCGTCCGGCCCGGCCACCATCAGCGGCAGCGCCACCGAGCCGATCAGCAGGGCCACGATGAACAGCAGGAAAGCCATCAGGCGGGTCTTGACGATGCCCCGGACGCCGTCGAGGCCGTACATCACGGTGATGGTGTCGATGAAGACGTTCACGGCGCGGGAGCCCGACCACAGGGCGAACAGGAAGCCGATGGAGATGACGTCCGGCCGGCCGCCCTTCATCACGTCGTGCAGGATCGGCTGGGCGATCTCGCGGACGCCCTGGTCGGACAGGACCGTGCGGGAGGCCTCCAGGAGGTTGGTCTGGAGGCTCTGGATGGTGTCGGCGCCGGTCCAGGCGTCGACGTAACCGAGCAGTCCGATCATGCTCAGCAGCAGCGGCGGCACCGACAGCAGAGTGAAGAACGCCGCCTCGGCCGCGAGGCCCAGGATGCGGTACTCGACGCAGGAGTTGACGGTGTCCTTGACCAACAGCCAGGCGGTCCTGCGTTTGGAGACGTTCCGGTAGAGGGCCCGCGCCCGGTGGAGGCGCCCGGAGGGCGTGTCGGGGATTTCACTTGCTGGCTGCACCCCCTAACGGTATCCGCCGTGCCCGGCCCCACTCACCCACAGGCCGGGTCTTCGCGGACCGGGCCGGGTCCACCGGGTGCCAAGGTGCTACCGCGGGGTACGTTCGCAGCATGGCAGGCAGCACCCACACCGTGACGAACCAGGTCCCGCCTCTGGTCGGGTACGACGTCTTCTCCGCCGACCGGGCCCTGGCCGAGGCGGTCGACCGGCATCTCGATCCGGATCTGCGCGAGGAGGTCCTCGGCGAGCTGACCGCGCTCGGCCGGACCTCCGGCTCGGCCCAGGTGCAGGAGTGGGGGCGGCTGGCCAACGAGAACCCGCCGCGGCTGCTCGCGCACGACCGGTACGGCAACCGCCTCGACGAGGTCGAGTTCCACCCCTCCTGGCACCGGCTGCTCGGCAAGGGCGTCTCGGCCGGTCTGACGGCCGCCTGGGACCGCCCGGCCGGGCACCTGCGGCGGGCCGCCGCCTTCCAGGTGTGGACGCAGGTCGAGGCGGGCAACGGCTGCCCGCTGTCGATGACGCACGCGGCGGTGCCCGCCCTGCGCGCCGACCCGGTCCTGGCGGCCGAGTGGGAGCCCCGGCTGACGTCCCTGGTCTACGACCGTGAGCTGCGGCCCGCGCACCTCAAGGCCGGGGCGCTGTTCGGGATGGGCATGACGGAGAAGCAGGGCGGCAGCGACGTCCGGGCGAACACCACGGCGGCACGGCCCCTCGCCGAGGACGGGACCTATGAGCTGACCGGGCACAAGTGGTTCTGCTCGGCGCCCATGTCCGACGGCTTCCTGGTGCTGGCGCAGGCTCCGGGCGGGCTGACCTGCTTCCTGGTGCCGCGGGTGCTCCAGGACGGCTCGCGCAACGTGTTCCTGATCCAGCGGCTCAAGGACAAGCTGGGCAACCGGTCGAACGCCTCCGCCGAGGTCGAGTTCGACGGGACCTGGGCGCGCCGGGTCGGCGAGGAGGGGCGCGGGGTGCGCACCATCATCGAGATGGTCGCGGCGACCCGGCTCGACTGCGTGCTCGGCTCGGCGGGACTGATGCGGCAGGCCGTGGCGCAGGCGGTGCACCACTGTACGTACCGCGAGGCGTTCGGCGGGAAGCTCGCCGACAAACCGCTCATGCGCAACGTCCTCGCCGACCTGGCGCTCGAGTCGGAGGCCGCGACGACTCTGGCGCTGCGGCTCGCTGCGGCCTACGACGACGGTGGCGAGCAGGAGCGGGCGCTGCTGCGGATCGCGGTGCCGGCCGCCAAGTACTGGGTGACCAAGCGGTGCCCGCCCGTCGCCGTGGAGGCGGCGGAGTGCCTCGGCGGCAACGGTTACGTCGAGGAGTCCCAGATGCCGCGGCTGGTGCGCGAGTCGCCGCTGAACTCGATCTGGGAGGGCGCGGGCAACGTCCAAGCGCTGGACGTGCTGCGGGCGTTGCAGCGGGAGCCGGGGGCGCTGGATGCGTATCTGCGGGAGGTCGGGCAGGCGCGCGGCGCCGATCACCGCCTGGACGGGGCGATCAAGAACCTGCTGACCGAACTCGCCGATCTGGAGGGCGTGGAGGGGCGGGCGCGGCGGCTGGCGGAGCGGCTCGCGCTGGTGCTCCAGGGTTCGCTGCTGGTCCGTTTCGCGCCACCGCAGGTCGCCGACGCGTTCTGCGCGGGGCGGCTCGGCGGTGACGGGGGCGCGGCCTTCGGGACGCTGCCGCACACGCTGGATCTGGCGTCGGTGGTGGAGCGGGCCCGGCCGGTGTCCTGATCCGGGCCGCTGATCCGCGTGGTCCGCGTGGTCCGCGTGCGCGGAGGTTCCTCGTCCGCGGAGGTTCCTCATCCGCGGCGGTTCCTCGTCCGCGGGTTCCTCGTCCGCGGCAGTTCCTCGTCCGCGGCGGTTCCGCGTCCGCGAAGGTTGCGCCTCCGCGAAGAGCGAGGGTGGTGCTGCGCCGACACGGCACCACCCCCGCCGCACTGGCCCGTTCGAGCCGCTGAACGCCGCTCGGGACGGCGCGGATCAAGTTTCGGACACGGCCGGGCCGTCCACCAGGGTTGCAGGGGGTTGCAACTTGCTGCTGACTGTGTGCGGACTGTGCGCGCCCGCCTGGGGCAGGCGGCACTATGAGACGGACAGTCAAAAGCGACTCCGGGGGGGCGCAACGCGCATGGACGTCACGCACTTGGCCGCCGTCGACAGCACACGGGCGGCCCGGGTCCTCAGCCAGGTCCGCGCCGCTCGCCTGGCCGGGCAGCCCGCTCCGGTGTCACCGCGTCCGGTGATCGAGCGGTCCTGGGAACGGATGCTGCGCGGCGGCATCGACCCGGACCACGACGTGCGGGCGGACCCGCTGTCCCGCGAGGAGGTGCAGCGGCGGCGCGAGACGTCGGTATTGCGCCATGTGCTGCCGGTGCTGCGGGAGGGCCTGCTG
>NZ_JBEOXI010000119.1:0-24696 GCF_040296465.1 Streptomyces sp. NPDC002130 | reverse complement strand
GTCGGAGTCACGGGGGAGCTGTACGTCAGCGGCGACGGACTCGCCCGCGGTTACCGCAACCGCGCCGGCACCACCGCCGAACGATTCGTGCCCAATCCCGCGGGCAGTGCCGGCTCGCGGATGTACCGCACCGGCGACCTCGCCAGGTGGAACAAGAACGGCGAACTCGAGTACCAGGGCAGAGGCGATTTCCAGGTCAAGATTCGTGGATTCCGCATCGAACTCGGCGAGATCGAAGCAGTTCTGGCTCGTTACCCCGGGGTCGCGCATTCCGTGGTGACCACGCTCGAACGTGACGGAGGCGCCGCGCGAATCGTCGGATACGTCGTACCCGCCAACGATGCTCAGACTGTGGATCCCGAGGCCGTCATCGCGTTCGCGGGCTCGGCTCTGGCCCCGTACATGGTTCCTGCGGCGGTGGTCGTGCTCGACGAACTGCCGATGACTGCCAACGGAAAGCTCGACCGCCGAGCCCTGCCGGTTCCCGACCTGCGAGCAACCCAGGCACGCTCGCGGGCTGCCGAATCCGATACCGAGCGCACGCTGGCCGCCTTGTTCGTCGATGTCCTCGGTGTCGAATCGATCGGCGTCGACGACTCGTTCTTCTCGATGGGCGGCGATTCGATCATGTCGATTCAGCTCGTCGCCCGTGCCCGCGACGCCGGGCTCGTGTTCACCCCGCGTGACGTCTTCGAGGTGAAATCGGTCGCCGGTCTTGCGGTTTTGCTGGCATCGACCAAGGACGACGAACCCGAGGTGCTCGAGGAACTTCCCGGAGGCGGGGTTGGCCACGTGCCGTTGTTGCCGGTGGCTCAGTGGTGGCTCGACCGGCTCGGCTCCGATCTCCAGGGTCTCGATTCGTTCTCCCAAGCGACTCTTCTCAATGCGCCGCACGGGCTGCACAGCGTGGAGCAGTTGATCGCAGCGCTTCAAGTTGTTCTCGATCGTCACGACATCCTTCGCGCACGCCTCGAGCTAGCCCGCGGAGACCTTCACGCTGTAACCGGCGGGGATCTGGATGGGCTCGCCGGTCTGCGGGTTGCGGGCGGTGCGAGCGGCACGGTGGGTGCGCTCGAAGGTCAGGAAGCCGGGGATGGTGACCTTCTCGTCGCCCTTGGAGACGATGTCGCCGACGACGTCGGCGAACGCGGCCAGCACGGCGTCGGCGTCCTTGCGAGTCACCTCGGCGCGGTCGGCCAGCGCGGCCACCAGCTCACTGCGGTTCATGTTCTTACTCCCGTGTTCATCTTGCCGTTGAGGCGTCAGATCGAAGCCGATGCTGCCAGGGTCCTCGATGAGTCCCCGGACCCGGGTCCGTCGTCAGACCCTCGCGCCCAGGGACGCATCCTGCCCCTACCTGCGGCGGGAAAGCCAATCCGGCACCCGCAGGAGTCGTGAGAACACCCTTGGGGAGTCACACGAAAAGAGGGCCTGAGCCTGGCGCCACGATAGCTCCGCAGCTGACAGGGTTCTTGCGACGCGCCGGGTTCCAGGCCGCCGTGGGGTTACTCACAGTCCGGGGACCGGGCCCCGTGGGGGCCCGGTCCGGCCTCGGCCTCAGACGCCGGCCGGGCTGCCCGCCGTCGCGCCGACCGCCTTGGCGGCCTCCCGCACGGCTCCGGCGACCGCGCCCGCGACCTTGTCGTTGAAGACGCTCGGGATGATGTAGTTCGGGTTCAGCTCGTCCTCGGTCACCACGTCCGCGAGGGCGGTCGCGGCGGCCAGCATCATCTCGGTGTTGACCGTACGGGACTGCGCGTCCAGCAGACCGCGGAAGACACCCGGGAAGACCAGCACGTTGTTGATCTGGTTCGGGAAGTCCGAGCGGCCGGTGGCCACAACGGCCGCGGTCTGGCGGGCGATTGCCGGGTCGACCTCGGGGTCCGGGTTCGCGAGCGCGAACACGATGGCGCCCTCGGCCATGGCGGCCACGTCGTCGCCGTCGAGGACGTTCGGGGCCGAGACGCCGATGAAGACGTCGGCGCCGCGCACGGCCTCCTTGAGGGTGCCGGTGAGGCCCTCGGGGTTGGTGTTGTCGGCGATCCAGCGCAGCGCCGAGTCCGGGGCGGCGTCCACCAGGTCCTCGCGGCCCGCGTGCACGACGCCGTGGATGTCGGCGACGACGGCGTTCTTGACGCCCGCGGCGAGCAGCAGCTTCAGGATGGCCGTACCGGCGGCGCCGGCGCCGGACATGACGACGCGGATGTTCTCCATGGCCTTGCCGGCGACGCGCAGCGCGTTCGTCAGGGCGGCGAGGACGACGATCGCCGTGCCGTGCTGGTCGTCGTGGAAGACGGGGATGTCGAGAGCCTCGCGCAGGCGGGCCTCGATCTCGAAGCAGCGGGGCGCGGAGATGTCCTCCAGGTTGATGCCCGCGAAGCCGGGGGCGATCGCCTTGACGATCTCGACGATCGCGTCGGTGTCCTGGGTGTCGAGGCAGATCGGCCAGGCGTCGATGCCGGCGAACCGCTTGAACAGGGCGGCCTTGCCCTCCATGACGGGCAGCGCGGCCTTGGGGCCGATGTTGCCCAGGCCCAGCACGGCGGAGCCGTCCGTCACGACCGCAACGGAGTTGCGCTTGATGGTGAGACGGCGGGCGTCCTCGGGGTTCTCGGCGATCGCCATGCACACCCGGGCCACGCCCGGGGTGTAGACCATGGACAGGTCGTCACGGTTGCGGATGGGGTGCTTGGACGCCATCTCGATCTTGCCGCCGAGGTGCATGAGGAAGGTCCGGTCCGAGACCTTGCCGAGCGTGACGCCCTCGATGCCGCGGAGTTCCTCGACGATCTCGTCCGCGTGCGCGGTCGACGTCGCCGCGATGGTGACGTCGATGCGGAGCTTCTCGTGACCGGACGCGGTGACGTCGAGGCCGGTCACCGAGCCTCCGGAGGACTCCACGGCGGTGGTGAGCTGCGAGACGGCGGTTCCGCTCGCGGGCACCTCCAGCCGGACCGTCATCGAGTAGGAGACGCTGGGCGCCGTTGCCATGGCCGACTTCCTCTGCTTTCACCTGACGCTGAGTTGTGCCGTCCGATCGTCGCACCTACCGCTGAGTAGCAGGTAGCCGCCCTCGATTGCGAACGTTTTGTTCGCGGAAAGGGCCAGGAGGGGGCCAGCAAAAGAGACCCACGTCACGTGGACGTGGGTCTCTTCGAAGGAGAAGTGGCACCGGCCCGCCATGCTCGCCTCGCGGCAAGTGGTCGCTCGTAGCGACGAAGGTTGGGCCCGGGGGCTTGGATCGGGCCGGTGCCACATCCAGGCTAACAAACAGATCCCGTAAGGCCATTCCCGTATCGGTAGTTCATTTCGGCGGCAAGTGGGTATCGGGCCTCAGTCCCTGAGCAGATCCGGAATTCCCGCCGCGTCGGGCTCGTCCCGGCCGGCCGAGACGACCGTGAGCTGCTGGGTGGCGCGGGTCAGCGCGACGTAGAGGACGCGCAGTCCGGCCGGGGACTCGTCGGCGATCTCCGCCGGGGAGACCACGACCGTCGCGTCGTACTCCAGGCCCTTGGCCTCCAGGCTGCCGAGGGCCACGACACGGTCGCCGAGACCGGCGAGCCAGCGGCGCGCCTCCTCGCGGCGCTGCATGGCGACGACCACGCCGACCGTGCCGTCGACGCGTTCCAGCAGCCGGGCGGCCTCGTCGCGGACGGTCGCGCCGAGCGTGTCCTCCACGACGGTGAAGCGGGGTTCCACGCCGGTGGAGCGGACCGCCTTCGGCGACACGGAGCCGGGCATGGCCAGCGCGAGGACCTTCGAGGCCAGCTCGGCGATCTCGGCCGGGTTGCGGTAGTTCACCGTGAGTTCGAAGCGGCGGCGGGGGCGGGTGCCGAGGGCCTCGTCGCGGGCCTGGGCGGCCTCGTCCGGGTCGGACCAGGAGGACTGGGCCGGGTCGCCGACGACCGTCCAGGTGGCGTGCCGGCCGCGGCGGCCGACCATGCGCCACTGCATCGGGGTGAGGTCCTGGGCCTCGTCGACGATGACGTGGGCGTACTCGACGCGTTCCTGGGCGAGGCGTTCGGCGCGCTCGCGCTGCGACTCCTCGCGCACCGGCATCAGCTCCTCCAGTCCGGTGAGCTGGTCGAGCGGGTCGAGTTCGCGCTTCCTGCGGGGGCGGGCGGGGGCGCCGAGGACGGCCTGGAGCTCGTCGAGCAGGGCGATGTCGTGCACCGAGCGGCCCTCGCGCTTGAGGGAGCGGGCGACCTTGCGGACCTCGCCGGGGTTGAGGATCCGGCGGGCCCAGCGGCCGAGGCGCCGTTCGTCGGCCATGGCGTCCAGGACGGCCGCCGGGGTCAGCTCCGGCCACCAGGCGTCGAGGAAGGCGATGAAGGCGTCCTCGGACGTGATGTCCTCGTCGAAGGAGGAGCGCAGCTCGGCCGCGAGCTCGGGGTCGCTGTGCCGGCCGGCCGCGCCGGACTGCTCCCACAGGGCGTCCAGGAGGAGCTTGCGGGCGCGGGGACGCAGCAGGTTCACGGGGGCGGTGCCGCCGAGGGCGGAGCGGCGGATGCTGTCCAGCTCCCTGGCCTCCAGTTCCAGGCGGCGGCCGAAGGCGACCACGCGCAGCCGCTCCGGTGGGTCGTTCAGCTCCAGGGCGCCGCGCGCGGCCTTGCGCAGCACCTTGAGCATGCGGGAGGAGCCCTTGGCGCGGGCCACGGACGGGGAGTCGTAGAGGGTGGCCTCGCTGCCCTCGACCAGGGAGCCGATGGCGCGGATGGCGACCTGGCCCTCCTCGCCGAGGGAGGGCAGCACGCCCTCGGTGTAGGCGACGAGCAGCGGGGTCGGCGAGACGATCAGGATGCCGCCCGCGTAGCGGCGCCGGTCCTGGTAGAGGAGGTAGGCGGCGCGGTGCAGGGCGACGGCGGTCTTGCCGGTGCCCGGGCCGCCCTCGACGTACGTCACGGAGGCGGCGGGGGCGCGGATGACCAGGTCCTGTTCGGCCTGGATGGAGGCGACGATGTCGCGCATGGTGTGGCTGCGGGCCTGGCCGAGCGCGGCCATCAGGGCGCCGTCGCCGATGACGGGCAGTTCGTCGCCGTCGAGGCAGGCCGTCAGCTCGGGGCGCATCAGGTCGTCCTCGACGCCCAGCACCCGGCGGCCCTTGGAGCGGATGACGCGGCGGCGGACGACACGGCCGGGGTCGACCGGGGTGGAGCGGTAGAAGGGTGCGGCGGCCGGGGCACGCCAGTCGATGACCAGCGGCGCGTAGTCCGCGTCGAGGACTCCGATGCGGCCGATGTGCAGGGTCTCGGCGATGTCGGCGGTGTTGTCGGGGCGTACGGCGCCCTCCGCCGGCTCGATGGCGGTGTACGCCCCGTCGGGCCCCTTCTTGCCGTCCTTGCCGGTCAGCAGGTCGATCCGGCCGAAGAGGAAGTCCTCGAACTCGTTGTTCAGCCGGCTGAGGTGGATGCCCGCGCGGAAGACCTGCGCGTCCCGTTCGGCGAGTGCGCCGGGGGTGCCGACCTGCCCGCGCCGGGCCGCGTCCTGCATCAGGAACTCCGCCTCGTGGATCTTCTCCTCGAGGCGCCGGTACACCCGGTCCAGGTGTTCCTGTTCGACGCTGATCTCCCGGTCACGAACCGAATCGTGCACCGAACCGACCGCGCCTTGTCTGTGAGCCTGAGCGGCCACCGGGCCCCCTTCTGACGTGCTGGGCAGCCGTCAACCGTACGCGAAGGGGGCCCTGGAAGCTACGGGCCGGCGGGCAGGCGCGGGACCTGTGGCCCCAATGGCGCCCGCCAGGCCGCCGAACGGACCTACGCGTCGACCTCGACCAGGCGCTTGCCGTCGAACTCCACGACCTCGAAGTGGTCGATCTGGTTCGGGTCGAACGCCGCGCCGCCCTGGACGTAGAGGGGTTCCTTGGCCCTGTCCGTCTTGGCGTCCGGGATGCCGTAGCCCCACTCGGGGACGGACCAGGAGGCGAGCGTCTCGCGTTCGCCGTTCTTGCCGACCGCGACGAGGGCGCACTTCAGCGGGCCCTTGACGTTCTTCAGCTCCAGGACCGCGCCCGTGCCCCAGTCCTTCTTCTGCACGGCGACCGTGGCGGAGACCTTGGTGTTCGGGTCGGTGGCGGTGATCTTGTCGGAGATGCCGTCGAAGGCGGCCTTGGCGGGGCTCGCCGCGAGCGGGCGGTTCTCCGCACCGCCGCTGCCGCCGTCGCCGCCGCTCGTCGCCACCGCGACGAAGGGGCCGCCGATGATCAGCGCGCCGGCCGCGGCCACCATGTAGAAGCTGCGGCGGCGCTTCTGGGCGCGGCGGTCGGCGACCTCGTCGACCAGCTTCTCCACCAGGCGCGGGCGGGGCTTCGCGGACAGCGAGTCGCCGATCGCGGGTGTGCTGCCGGAGCCGGGGAGGTCGGCGAGGGCGGCGAGCATCGGCTCCATGCCGGCCAGTTCGTCGAGCTGCTGGGCGCACCATTCGCAGGTGGCGAGGTGGGCTTCGAAAGCGGTTGCTTCGGCGTCGTCGAGGATTCCGAGGGCGTAGGCGCCGACGGTCTCGTGCTCGTTCGGCACCGGAGATTCCTGCATGGGGCCAGACATACCCATGCCTCCCGTACCGAACCCTTGGTTACCCCCGTAAACACTCATCACGCCGTCACCCCCCGCTCCTCCAGTGCGAGCTTCATCGAACGCAGGGCGTAGAACACCCTGGAGCGGACGGTGCCGCTGGGTATGCCCAGGGTCTCGGCCGCCTCGTTGACGGTACGCCCCTTGAAGTACGTCTCGACGAGCACCTCCCGGTGGGCGGGGGTCAGGTCGTCGAGTGCGTCCGAGAGAGTCATCAGCCACAGCGCCTTGTCGATCTCGTCCTCCGCGGGGATGACCTCCAGCGGCGACGGGTCGACCTCCTGCGGCCGGGCCTGCCGGCTGCGGTGGCCGTCGATGACGATGCGCCGGGCGACCGTCACCAGCCAGGGGCGTACCGATCCGGTCGCTCTGTTGAGCTGACCGGCGTTCTTCCAGGCACGGATGAGCGTCTCCTGGACGACGTCCTCGGCGCGCTGCCGGTCTCCGGCGACCAGGCGCAGGACGTATGCCAGCAGGGGTCCGGCGTGTTCGCGATAGAGCGCACGCATCAGCTCCTCATCGGGTTCCGAGGGCTGGGACATGCGATGTCGGGCCCTCGGTGCTCGTTCATTGGCCACGACGGAATCCTTGCGCACGCCCACCTCCGATGTCCGGGGGTTCCCCCAGTCGGTCGCTCCACATGCCGTACGGAAACGAGCGGTTGGGCGTTCAAAGAGACCCGACAGATTTCTTCGAGATGACGTGACGAGCGGGACATGGGGTCACATTCCCACCCCGCGTTCTTTACATTTCCGCCACATCGACAAGATCAAGCCACGCCTTCCCTACGGTGGCGTAGGTAAACGGCATGTAATCGAAATCACTTCGCCGTCACGGTCGCAGAAGTAGCATTTAGGACAGGGGAATTGAGTGCACGGACCACTCAATTCCGTTTCACGCGCGGGCGAGTGCCGCGCGGCGGCGATGCCGGGCGACGCGTTCGCGGTTCCCGCAGACCTCACTGGAGCACCAGCGCCTCCTGCGTCCGCGGGAGGTGTCGAGGTACACGATGGGGCAGTTGTCCCCTTCGCACTGGCGCAGGGCCGCGCGGGCGACGGGGTCGGTCAGCAGGTCCACGGCGTCCCGGGCGACGGCCGCGAGCAGGGCGGCGCAGCCGGGCGGGCCGTCCAGCCGTCGCAGCAGCCGGCCGTCTTCGCCGCGGACCGCGCGGGGTGCCGGAGGCGCGGTGCGGGCCAGGTCGTTCACGCGGGCGAGGGCCAGGTCGTACGTCGCGACTCCGGGTCTCGGCCGGCAGCGCACCAACCGGTCGACCTGGGCACGCAGTTCACGGAAGGCGAGCAGCCAGCCGGTGTCGGCGTGGGCCAGGGCGGTGTCCGCCGGGACGAGCCCGGAGCCGGTGATCCAGGCGCGCAGCACGTCCACGGAGTCGAGCCGTTCCTCGGGGTGCGTGGTGGTCAGCAGGTCCAGGCAGATCCGCCCGGTGTCGAAGCGCAGCTCGTTGGAGGCCGTGGCCGTACTCAGTGCCATGTGCCTGTCACCGCCTAGGGGTTCACCCCGGTCGCGAGGGCTTCGGTGAGACGCCGGTGAGAGGGCCGGTGGACCGCTCCCTCCTACAGTGCCTGCCCGCCACGACTCCGGAAACCCCTCGCGCATACGCCGACGCGACGGGCGTCCCGACCGCGCCACGCGGCCGGGCCGCCGCCGGAGCCGGCCGTCCCGTTCCTGGCGGGCCCGGCACCGGCGCCCCACCACACCGCAAGTGCCGCGCTCGCCCGGCCGGGCCCCCTCGAGCGACCCGCCCGCGACACGAGCCGCCTCCGGCACCGGGCCCCCGCCCGGCCGACACCCGCGCACACAGGCCGGATCACTGCGCAGCGGCCCGCTCGGAATCGGGCCGACAGAGGCGGATTCCGGCTCAACCCCCGGGCGGGCTCACGCGTCCGCGTACTTCGTCTCCGCGCTCGGGTCCAGGGCCAGACGGTAGCCCCGCTTGACCACCGTCTGGATCAGCTTCGGGGTGCCGAGGGCCGTGCGCAGGCGGGCCATGGCGGTCTCCACCGCGTGTTCGTCGCGGCCGGAGCCGGGAAGGGCCCGCAGGAGGTCCGCGCGGGCGACGACCCAGCCGGGGCGGCGGGAGAGGGCGCGCAGGAGGGCCATGCCGGCGGGCGGGACGGGCTTGAGGGCACCGTCGACCACGACGGCGTGGCCGCGGATCTCCACACGGTGCCCGGCGACGGGCAACGAGCGGGCCCGCCCGGGCAGTTCCTGGCAGAGGAGCTGGACCAGAGGGCCGAGCCGGAAGCGTTCGGGCTGGATCGTGTCGATGCCGCGGGACTGCAGGGGCAGGGCGGTGACCGGGCCCACGCAGGCCGGCAGGACGTCGTGGCTCAGAGCCGCCAGCACCTCGTCGAGCAGTCCGCGATCCTTCGCCCGGGAGAGGAGGGAGGCCGCGGCCGGGGCACTGGTGAAGGTGACCGCGTCGAGGGCGCGGGCGACCGTCGCGTCCAGGAGACGGTCGACCGGGGTGATGTCCTCCGGCGGCATCCAGCGGTAGACGGGCACCCCGACCACCTCGGCCCCGCCCTCCCGCAGCGCCTCCACGAACCCGGGCAGCGGCTCACCGTGCAGCTGGATCGCGATCCGCAGCCCCTCGACCCCCTCCTCCAGGAGCCGGTCCAGCACCTCCGCCATGGACTCCGACGACGGCGACCACTCCTCGGTGAGCCCGGCGGCCCTGACCGCGCCCTTGACCTTGGGCCCGCGCGCCATGATCCGTACGCCGCCCAGCCGCGACAGCAGCTCCTCCCCCAGCCCCCAGCCGTCGGCGGCCTCGACCCAGCCCCGGAAGCCGATCGCGGTCGTGGCCACGACGATGTCCGGCACCTGCTCGATGATGTCCTTCGTCGCGGCCAGCAGCTCGCTGTCGTCGGCGAGCGGCACGATCCGCAGGGCGGGGGCGTGCAGGACGGCGGCACCGCGTCGCTGCAGCAGCACCCCGAGCTCGTCGGCCCGGCGCGCGGCCGTCACACCCACGGTGAAACCCGCCAGGGGCCCGTGGTCCGGTCGCTGTTCTTCGTACATGGCTCTCGTCCCGCACTCGAGTCGTCGTACTTCGTGGGTACGGCGTACCTACATGCCGATCGAGCCTGTCAACGGCTCGTGACAGGCTCGGATCGGCGTGATGTCGCTGGTGTTACGTCAGACCTTGGCGTAGCTGAGCTGCGGCTCCGCGTCCGAGGTCGCCGTGGTGGCGGATACCCGGGGAGCCGTACGCCGAAGGTATACGGACCAGGTGACCGCGAAGCAGACCGCGTAGAAGGCGAGGAAGGCGACGAACGCCCCGGTGCCCGAACCGTAGGAGAGGAAGGACTGGCGGAAGGCGAGGTTGATGCCGACACCGCCGAGCGCGCCCACCGCGCCGATCAGTCCCATGGAGGCCCCGGACAGCCGCCGCCCGTACGCCGCCGCCGCCTCACCCTGAAGCCCCTTGGCCAAGGCCTTGTTCTGGAAGATGCCCGGGATCATCTTGAACGTCGAGCCGTTGCCGAGCCCGCTGAGCACGAACAGCACCACGAACGCCCCGGTGAACAGCGCCAGCGACTTCTCCATGGAGGCGCCGATCAGGACCGCCGTGGCGACGCCCATGGCGACGTAGTTCCACAGGCTGATCTTCGCCCCTCCGTACTTGTCGGCCATCCAGCCGCCCAGGGGCCGGATCAGCGAGCCGAGGAGCGGACCGATGAAGGTGACGTACGCCGCCTCCAGCGGGGTGCGTCCGAACTGGTTCTGGAGGACCTGCCCGAAGGCGAAGCTGTAGCCGATGAACGACCCGAACGTGCCGATGTAGAGGAAGGACATGATCCACGTGTGGGCGTCCCGAGCGGCGTCCTTGGCGGCGCCGGTGTCGTTCTTCACGTGCTCGAGGTTGTCCATGAAGAGCGCGGCCATGACGGCGGCGACGAGGATCAGCGGGATGTAGATCCCGAGCAGCACACGCGGCCCGCCGCCGGCGCCGATGATCGCGAGAGCGGCCAGCTGGATCACCGGTACGCCGATGTTGCCGCCGCCCGCGTTCAGGCCGAGGGCCCAGCCCTTCTTCCGCAGCGGGAAGAAGGCGTTGATGTTGGTCATGGAGGACGCGAAGTTGCCGCCGCCGATGCCCGCGAGGAGGCCGACGAGGAGGAAGGTGGAGAAGGAGGTGCCCGGTTCCATCACGGTGAACGCGGCGACGGTCGGGACGAGGAGGAGGCCGGCGGAGATGATCGTCCAGTTCCGTCCGCCGAAGATCGCCACGGCGAAGGTGTAGGGGACGCGGACGACGGCGCCGACCAGCGTGACCATCGAGGTCAGCATGAACTTGTCGGCCGGGGTGAGCCCGTACTCCGGGCCCATGAACAGCACCAGCACGGACCACAGGGTCCAGATCGAGAAACCGATGTGCTCGGACAGCACGGAGAAGAAGAGGTTGCGGCGGGCGACCTTCTCCCCGGTCTCCTTCCAGAACGTCTCGTTCTCCGGGTCCCAGTGCCGGATCCAGCGTCCGCCCTTGCTCGGGGGTGCGGGTGCTGTGCCAGGACCTGTCATGACGCCTCCACTGTGCTCCGGGCTCGGTCGTACTTCGACTGACTGGTCCCGAAGGTAGGGAGGACGCGTTTCCTGCCGTGTGGCACCGAGTGACCGCGAGGGAACTTTGCTCTCACCCCCGGCTCGGGCGGGATGAGAGGTTCCGGGAGGATTCCGCTCACTGCCGCGGCGGCTGCCCGTGGGGGTTCTGCTGGGGGTGGGGCTGGTGGTACGGCTGGTCGTACGGGCCCGGAGGCTGCGCACCGTAGGGGCCGGGCGCGGGCTGACCCGGGTACGGAGCCTGCACGGGCTGACCCGGGTACGGAGCCTGCACGGGCTGACCGCCGTAAGGAGCCTGCGCGGGCTGACCGGGGTACGGCCCGGGCGCCGGCTGGGCGTACGGCCCGGGTGCCGGCTGGGCGTACGGCCCGGGCGCCGGCTGGGCGTACGGCCCGGGTGCCGGCTGGGCGTACGGCCCGGGCGGCTGCTGCCCGTAGGCCGCCGGCGCCCCCGTCGCCGGACCCGGCCGACCCGGCACGGCCCCGTACGGCCCGCCCGCGAACGGGTTGCCCTGCCCGGGCTGCTGCGCCCCCGGCGGCAGATACCGCAGCCGCCCGTTCTCGTCGTGCACCGGTATGAAGCCCGCCGCCTGCAGCCGGGCCGCGAACTTGGCGTTGCGCTTGCGCGTGACCAGCAGGCCGATACCGAAGACCGCCATGAGCAGCAGCCACACCACACCGGCCGCGACGAAGTCGTCCGACCGGCCCCCGAAACGGAAGGCGAGGATCACACAGCCGACGGTGACGCCCAGGGCCCCGTACCCCATGCGCTTCTCGGCGTTCTTGCCGGTGAGGTCGAAGTTGATACGGGCCTTGAGGAGTTCGAACGCGTCCGGCACGAGGGGCGGCAGGGAGACGCCGTCGGCCGCATTCGGGTACTGCGCCCAGTTCTGCCCGGCCCGGGCCCGGGCCTGCGGGCTCGGATCGGGTACGAGCAGCATGACGAGCGCGCCATTGCGGCCGCTGCTCTGGCGGACGTCGGCGTACTCGTAGCCGAACTGCTGGGCCACGAAGGCCAGCCGGGCGAGCTTCTTCACGGACGCCATCGGGCTGGTCAGCTCGACCGGTTCCCCGCTCGCCATCAGCCGCAGCATCTTCTGTGTCTGCCGCTTACTCATCCCACCGCTCCCGCCGGCCACCTTGTTCACAAGCGCAACCGGGGCAGTTTTCCACACGGGCAAAGCCCCGCAGACGGGGCCCTCCCCCACGCCGGCCCACCCCCTACCGCCGGCGCCTCCGGCTGTTGCCGCCTCGCCCGTTCGGCCACCACCGCGGTGACCGCTTCGCCGCGATGTCCTCGACCCAGCCGAACGTGAGGATCGCCGCGCCGATCAGGGGCCAGACCAGGGCGAACATCCAGAGGGTGTACGTGGTGTCCAGGGCGGACACCGCGCTGTCGCTCTGGAGGAACGGCAGCTCGTACAACAGGTCGAGGATCGGGACCGTGGCCATGATGAGGAGGTTGTGCCAGAGGTAGATCGTGACGGCGCGGTTGTTGGAGAGGGTCACGAGCTTGTCCCACCTGGCCAGTCGGCCCGGGAGTTCGCGCCACGACGGGGAGTACTGGAGCAGGATCACCACGAAGCCGAAGGACCAGGCCGCCTGGGCCAGGGGGATGTCGTTGAGGTCCCAGCCGTCGGGGCCCAGGTGGCCCGAGGCCCACCACAGGCCGAAGGCCATGAGCAGGGCCGCGCAGGAGATCGCCAGGTAGCGGGGGATCCGCTTGAGCAGGCCCTCGTGGTGGGCGAAGCCCAGGATCCAGCAGCCGCCGTAGACCGCGAAGTCGGTCACCGCGTTGCCCGTCTCACCGGGGATCTTCACCAGGCCCGTGCCGACGACCGCCGTGAGGCCCAGCGGTGCCAGCAGCGTCGGCCACGGTGCCCGGCGGAACGCCCACAACAGCAGCGGGGAGGCGATGACGAACCAGAGGTAGGCCCGCAGGTACCACAGTGGACCGGCCGCCTGCACCGCCCAGGTGTCCTCCAGCAGGCCGGACTTGGCGCCGAGGTGCCAGGGGAAGGGCGGGGCGCCGACGGGGAAGAAGTAGTTGGCCAGATCGACGAGGCCCCAGGCGCCGCCGTGGTCCGGGTCCTTCAGCGGATTCCAGCCGGCCGCGAACATCATCGCCAGCACCACCACGCCGAACACCCAGAGCGGGGGCAGGAGCCGGCGGATCCGGCCCCGGATCACTCCGAGCGCCGGGCGGTCCAGCGAGCGCGCCATCAGGGAGCCCGCCAGCGCGAACATCACGCCCATCGACGGGAACAGCACCGTCAGCCACGCCCAGCCGAACAGGTGGTAGACGACGACACGGACCAGGGCGATCGAGCGCAGCAGGTCGAGGTAGCGGTCGCGGCCGCCGCCCTTGCGCGCCGACGCGGTGGGGGCGGTCGCGGTGGCGGTTCCGCCCTCCGGTGCTGTGTCGGTCGTGCGCTGCTGCGGCATGCCGTAGGACGCCCCCGGCATGCCGGACGCCGCCGATGACGTGGGGATCGGGTTTCCGTGGGTCATGCCACCGGCCTCCGCTCGGAGTTGCTCTGGGACCGCTGACGCGGCACGGGACCGCCGCCGGGCGCGTCGACCACACCGGTGCGCCGCAGCTTCTGCCAGCGCAGCCGGCCGCCGGTGAGGGCGGTGATCCAGGACTGGAGCAGTACGACGTACATCAGCTGGCGGTACAGGATCTGCTGCAGAGGCAGCGAGATGAGGTGGGTCATGCGCTCGCGGTCGAGCCGGAAGGCGTAGGCCGCGCAGACCGCCTGGATGGCCAGGACGCCGAGCCACGCCATGATCGTCTTCTGGGTGGGGCCGAACACGAGGCCGTAGACGAGGAACACGTCGATCAGCGGGGCCAGCAGGGGCGCCAGGACCATGAAGAGGGACACCAGCGGCAGGCCGATGCGGCCGAAGCGGCCCGAGGGGCCCTTGTCCACCAGGGCCCGGCGGTGTTTCCAGATGGCCTGCATGGTGCCGTAGGACCAGCGGTAGCGCTGGGACCACAGCTGCTGGACCGTCTCCGGCGCCTCGGTCCAGGCACGGGCGTTCTCCGCGTAGACCACGCGCCAGCCGTCGCGGTGCAGGGCCATGGTGATGTCGGTGTCCTCGGCGAGCGTGTCGTCGCTCATGCCGCCGACCCGTTCCAGCGCGCTGCGGCGGAAGGCTCCGACCGCGCCGGGGATCGTCGGCATGCAGCGCAGTACGTCGTACATCCGGCGGTCGAGGTTGAAGCCCATCACGTATTCGATGTGCTGCCAGGCGCCGATGAGGCTGTCCTTGTTGCCGACCTTGGCGTTGCCCGCCACGGCGCCGACGCGCGGGTCGCCGAAGGGCTGCACCAGTTCGCGCACGGTGGACGGTTCGAAGACCGTGTCGCCGTCCATCATCACGATCAGGTCGTACCGGGCGTTGGCCACACCGCGGTTGAGGGCGGCCGGCTTGCCCGCGTTGAGCTGGCGGACGACCCGGACGTTCGGCAGGCCCATGGCCTCTACGATCCGTGACGTGCCGTCGGAGGAGCCGTCGTCGATGACGAGGACCTCGATGGGGTGGTCACTGTCGGCGAGGGAACGGACCGTGTTCTCGATGCACTTGGCCTCGTTGTACGCAGGGACCAGAACCGACACCGGTTCGGTGATCGGCGCTCCCCAGCGGAAGCCGCGGCGGCGCACCCGGCGTGCGTGCACCCCGGAGAGCAGCAGCATCAGCACGAAACGGCCGATGACGAGGGTGCCGACGATCGACAGTCCGACGACCAGCCCGTCGGTGAGGTGCTCCGAGGCCTGGACCAGGAAGATCCACGCCGCGCCCTTCCACCGGTCGAGGCCGGTGACCCGGGAGTGCGCGCTCGGGGCGTCGAGGGCCTCGGTGAGGTTGCTGAACTCGTAGCCCTGCTCGCGCAGGTCGGGCAGCATGCGGTCCAGTGCCTCGACGGTCTGGTGGCGGTCGCCGCCGGAGTCGTGCATCAGGACGATCGCGCCCTTGCCGCCCTTGGGCGTGGCACGCCGGACGATCTCGGCGACCCCGGGCTTGCGCCAGTCCTCGCTGTCGGTGTTGTTGACGACGGTGATGTAGCCGCGGCGGCCGATGTACTCGGTCACCGGCCAGGACCTGTTGTCCATGGCGTCGGCGAAGGAGGAGTACGGCGGCCGGAAGAGGGAGGTACGGATGCCCGCCGCGCCCGAGAGGGCGAGCTGGTTCTGGGACAGTTCCCAGTCGATGCGCTTCTTGGACTGGTAGGACAGGTCGGGGTGGTTGAAGGTGTGCAGGCCGACCTCGTGGCCTTCCTCGACCATGCGCCGGACCAGGTCGGGGTAGCGCGAGGCCATGGTGCCGGTGACGAAGAAGACCGCGTGTGCGTCGTGCTTCTTCAGGACGTCCAGGACTTTCGGCGTCCAGATCGGGTCGGGGCCGTCGTCGAAGGTGAGCACCAGGCGGTGGTCGGGCACACGCAGGCTCTCGGTGCGGCCGCTGCGGGCGTCGATGACGGGCCCGCCGCTCATGATCTTCTCCGGCACCTGGTCGGTGGCGGCGGGCGGCCGGACCCGGTGGTCGGCGAGGATCTCGCTGTGCACGTATCCGCGCAGCATGAGCATCGCCATCAGCGCGACGAGGACGAGCAGGGGCAGGAGCAGGCGCATCGGCAGGCGGCGCCTGGAGGCGCCACGGGTTCGGGGGGCCGGCCCGGAACGGCGGGTACGGGATGCCATGAGTGGTGGTACTCCGGGTGGTGCGGGATGGGGTGCTGCGGGGACGGTGGGTGGAGCGGGGCGGCGGGTGGAGCGGGGACGGCGGGTGGTGCCGGGACGGTGCCGGCGTGCTCCCCGGCGCCATCGGCGGGTCCCTCTCCGCCCGGCGGGGCCGGATCCAGGAGTCCGCGATCGTGAGGCGCCGGAGCGCCCTTCCCCGGATCTCCCCCGGATGGCGGGCGTGGCAGGCACCGCCCTCGGGCCGGGACTAGTGCTGAGCGCCGGACAGGTTCACCGGCTCGCTATGCCCGGCAGGGCACCTCGCCGCGTTGTCGCAGCACCCGAGTACATCCGGTACATGGGCGATGCTCCGCCGTGCGCACCGCACCGGACGCCGCGAGCCGTTCGGCAGACCTTTCCGGCCGTCAGCACTAGACGGTGGGCGTCGGTTCGGCCTGCGGCGTCTCGGCCGGGCCTTCGGCGACCGTGCCGGTGCCGTCGCTGTCGCCGGCGCCCATGGTTTCGGTCGGCTCGGGCGTGGGCTCCGCCGTCGGCGTCGGGTCGGTGGCCGGCGTGGTCGGCGGGTCGGCCGGTTTGGTCGGGGCCGGGTCGGTCACGCCGGGGCCGGGGGCAGGTGTGGTCCGGGTCGCGGTCGGCGAGGGGGGTGCCGTCGCGCCGCGGCGGCCGGGTTCGGCGGTGGCAGCGCGTTCGACGGCGCTGGGACCGGGCGAGGGTGAAGTGACCTCGTCGGCCGTCGGCGCGCTGCCCGGGGCGGTGGTGCCGGTGCCGGTGCCGGTGGCCGGGTCCGACTGCTCGGGCAGCGGCGGGGTGTCGACCTGCCCGGCCGACGGATCCTGCTTCTGGCCCGGTACGGGCAGCCAGGGCGCGTTCGAGTTGCCCGACAGCAGCGTGGCGACGATGACGACGGCGTAGACCCCACAGGCCAGCGCGACGACCATGCCGATCCGGCGGAAGCGACGGCTGCGGCGGCCCGACTCGTCGACGAAGACCGGCCGGTCGGCGGGGGCCGGGCCCACGCCGATGCCTTCCTCGACCCGGCGCACGAACCCGTCCCCGAGTTGAACGGCGTCGAGCTGGACGGTGACCTCGTGCGGATCGTGGGTGTGCCCGTCGGGGCCGGGGGCCCCGGCCGGGTGGGCGTCCTCCTGCCAGGGGTCGCGGACCGCGGTCCGGGACTCGGTGCCCGCGTCGAGCGAGTGGTACGAGTCGGCCTCGCCCTCGCTCTGCCGGGGGATGCCGCGCAGTATCTCCGTACCGGCGGGCAGCCGGTAGCCGCTGGCCCGGACGTCACCGTCGCGCACCTGGGTGACTCTCCGGTCCCGGTCTCTGCCGTCCGCAGGGAGTTCTCCGGTCGCCGCCGCGGCCTCGGGCCACTCGGGTTGGGCGTCTTCTCGCCAACTTGTCACACGCACGCACTTCCCCCCACGGGATGGTTCCGGTGCGCGTACGACCTGAACACCCGTCGCCGGATCGGGCCCCCACCCGTCCGAACGCGCCCCTATTACCACACCGTGCTCAGGCATTGAATGTAGCGCACGGGGAGGTTGTGTGTGAGCGCGGGTATCGAATCGTGTCAGTCGTGAGACGTCATGAGGACATCGTCACCGGCCGGAATCCACCCTCCGGTGGGCCGCCGCAGCCACCCCTCCTCGGCGGTGAGCCGGGCCGCCGCCCGCCGCAGCGCGTCGAACGCGGGATGGGTCAGGCCCTTGCGCCACACCAGGGAGACGGGGGACAGCGGAACCGGGTCGACCAGTGGCCGTACCACCGTCGACGGCAGGGCCGGGAACTCCACGACGGCCAGGATCGGGTTGCGCGTCCGGGCCATGATCCGCTGGAACTCCTCGTCCCCGACCGCCAGCGGGGCGGGTGGCGCGATGTCGATGCCCCGCCCCTCGAACAGCAGCCGTGCCAGCCCTGTCCACTCCGGGGTGCGCGGATTGCCGGCGCCCGCGTAGACGCTCTCGCCGGCCAGCTCGGCGAGCGGCACGGACTCCCGGGCGGCGAGCCGGTGGTCCTCGGGCAGGACGACCGCCATCGGCTCGAACCGCACCGGCTGGTGGTCGAGCCCGGCCCGCAGCACCGGGTCCAGTCCGGCGAACCGTCCGAACGACGCGTCCAGCCGGCCGGCGAGCAGTTCACCGGCGGCTCCGGTCAGGCCGCTCTCGTAACGGGCCATCAGCTCGTGCCGGGGGGCGAGTTCACGCGCCTCGTGCAGGACGCGGCGCGGTGTGACCAGGCCCGGGGAGTTGAGGTCGACCAGCAGCGGCCGGGCCTGGCCGAAGGCTGCGAGCAGCTCGTCCTGGGCCCGGAGCACCCGGCGGGCGTACGGCAGCAGCCGCTCCCCGTCGGGGGTGAGCGTCACCTGCCGGGTGGTCCGCACGAACAACTCGGCCGCCAACTCCCGCTCCAGTCGCCGCACGTCCCGGCTGAGCGCCTGCTGAGCCACGTGCAACCGCACCGCGGCCCGCGTGAAGTGCAACTCCTCGGCCACGGTGACGAAGCCACGCAGCAGGCGAGGGTCGAGGTGGGCGGACATGCGGTGAACCTACAGCGCCCCGGGGGCCGGGTAGGTGGGGGTACGGGGGGCTCGGGGGGACCGGCGGCAGGTGGGGGTGGGGGCGGCGGGAGCAGAGGCGGCATCGGCGGCACGCGGGGTGCCGGACCGACGGGGACACCGGCTGCACGAGAGGGCACCGAGGCCGCGGGACCCCGGCGGCACACGAGGGCGCAGGTGGTGCGGCGCCCGGGCCGCGGCGGCCGCGGTTGCGGTGCTCCTCGGGGGCGTTGCGCAACGGCGGCCCGCGGGATACCGGAGCACCGGCCGCACGCGAGGATGTCGGTGGCACAGGCGGCATCGGCGGCACGCGGGGGGGGCGCCTGGCCGCGGACACCCGCCGCGCAGAGGGGCCGGGGCCACCGGAGCACCTGCCGCACGCAAGGGTGCCGCGGCCGCCGGGCACCGGCCCGCTCAGGGGTCCCGTTGGCCGCCGGGCACCAGCCCGCTCAGGGGTCCCGTTGGCCGCCGGGCACCGGCCCGCTCAGGGGTACCTGGACCGCCGGGGCACCGGCCCACTCAGGAGCCCCGTTGGCCGCCGGCCCCCGGCCCCACAAAGGGGTACCTGGACCGCCGGGCACCGGCCCACTCAGGGGCCCTGCGGCCGCCGGGCACCGGCCCGCTCAGGGGTGCCGCGGTCGCCGGGCACCAGCCCGCTCAGGGGTGCCGCGGCCGCCGGGCACCAGCCCGCTCAGGGGTGCCGCGGCCGCCGGGCACCAGCCCGCCCAGGGGCCCCGCGGCCGCCGGGCACCAGCCCGCTCAGGGGTGCCGCGGCCGCCGGGCACCGGCCCGCCCAGGGGCCCCGCGGCCGCCGGGCACCAGCCCGCCCAGGGGCCCCGCAGCCGCCGGGCACCAGCCCGCTCAGGTGCCGATGTCCCTGCGGGGGGTGCCGCCCTGGCCGCTCCCGGGGTCCGCTCCCCCTGGGCCTTCCGGCCCCGTCCGGCCCTCCGCACCCGCCGCGGGCGGCGGAGCCTGGCCCACCCGGTGACGCGGCACCGACCGCATCGGCGGCCTGGTCAGGGTGATCTGGCGGACGACCTGCTGGAAGCACGCCAGGGCCGCGAGGCCGGGCAGGGCCGCCGCCGCGATGCCGAGGATGGTCCGGGGCGCCTGGACGACGCACAGCAGCACGGCGATACAGGAGAAGACCAGGACCACGCACCAGGAGTGCACGGCTCGGCGCTGGTGCAGCGCGGCCCGCAGGACGGACAGGGAGCCCACCAGCCAGGGCCCGTACACCAGCAGGGGCCACCAGGTGCGCAGCCCCCGCGCCTCGGGGGACACGGCGACCAGGCGCAGCGGGTCGTAGGCGACGACACCGCTCAGGAGACTCACCGCCGAGGCGATGACGGCGGCCAGGGCCGCGACGAGGAGGCTCGTGGTGCGGAGCACGCCCGCGGCCTTGCGGGCCCGGACCTTACGGTGCCGTCTCGGGACGTCCCGCACGGGCGGCAGTTCCTCGGTGATGTCCTGGAGGCGCCGCATGTGGGTCACCGGTGCGGAGGCCGGGGCCCGGTCCGCGGCGGGGGGCGGGGGCGGGGGCGGGTCCTCGTCACGGGGGGCGGGGATCCTCCCCTGCTCTCCGAGTGCTTCCTCGAGGATGAACGCGAGTTCCTCGGCGGGGTCCCAGGTCGGGTCCGGTGGTGTCAGCGGTGTGATGAAATCCCGGGCCGGAGCCCGATGCCGGCCGGTGCCCTCAACTTTGTCGTACACGGCGTGCCCCGCTTATTCCGCGAGCGCGAAAGCTGGCCAATCCGTCGCACTGATCCACCGTCGGGCAAGATCCTTTTCCAGCGTGCTCATGGCGTCGATGAAATCGCGCAGCACCGCCTCGGTCACCTGCAGCGTGACCGGGCAACCGCCTTTGGTGAGCGTCCCGTTGACTGTCGCCGACGAGTGCGCTGGAGCGGGAATGTAGGTGTACGGGCCGAGCGTTACCGCCCAGCCGTCTTTCCTGGTCGCCTCGGTCATGTACCGACTAACCGTCGGCCCGCTACGGCGGATGCGCGGCAAACGAGTGAAGGAATTTCCCGAATGAGCATCTTTTCCATGCGCTATGAGGAGCATCAGTAATCTCCATATCCCTGTATGAAAAACAGGTAGCGAACGTTTCCCGCCACGGCCTTTTCGGCCTCGCGCCAGTGATTCACAACCCAGGCGCGTGAGTGTGCACGGAACAGGTGTTGGACCGCTTGATCGTCCCCGGGCGACGGTGGACGCATGCCCCGACCCTCCCCGTATCGCAGCCTGTTCCGCCTGCCGGGCGCCCGCGCGTTCACCGCCGGGAACCTCATCGCCCGCCTGCCGATGGGCATGTTCAGTGTCAGCGCGGTCGTGATGATCGCCGGAAGCCGGGGTTCGTACGCCCTCGCCGGTGCCGTCATCGCGACGGGACTCGCGGCGACCGCACTGGTCGCGCCGTGGATCGCGCGGCTCGTCGACCGGTACGGCCAGGCCCGGGTGGCCCTGCCCGCCACGATGATCGCCGTCCTCGGCTCCCTCTCCCTGCTGCTGTGCGTGCGCCACGACACCCCCGACTGGACCCTGTTCGCCTCCTACGCCGCCACCGCCACGACCCCCAACACCGGCGGCATGTCCCGGGCCCGCTGGGCGCATCTGCTGGCCGGCGACCCGAAGGCGCTGCACACCGCCAACTCCTTCGAGCAGGCGGCGGACGAGCTGTGCTTCATGCTGGGCCCGGTGCTCGCGGCCTTCCTGTGCGGGACGTTCTTCCCCGAGGCCGGCACGCTGGCCGGCGCGGTGCTGCTGCTGACCGGCATGGCCCTGTTCACGACCCGGCGCGCGACGGAGCCCCCGGTTCGCACGCACATACCCGGCAAGGCGCCCCTGCGCACCCCCGGGATCCCCCCACTGCTCGCGGTCTGCCTGGCGATGGGCGGCGTCTTCGGCGCGACGGAGGTCGTCACACTGGCCTTCGCCGACGCGCAGGGGCGTCAGTCGGCGGCCGGTGCCGTGCTCGCACTGCAGGCCGCGGGCTCCTGCGCGGCGGGCCTGCTGCACGGCGCGGTGAAGCCCACCGGCCCGGCCGCGGCCCGGCTGCCCCGGTGCGTGGCCGCGATGGCCACGCTGCTGATCCTGCCCCTGCTCGCCGCGGCCCTCACCGGTTCTCTCCTCCTGCTGGCGGCCGCGCTGCTGGTCGCCGGGATGGCGACGGCCCCGACGATGGTCACCACCATGACGCTGGTCCAGGAGCGCACTCCCGAGGGCCGGCTGAACGAGGGCATGACCCTCGCGGTGACCGGCCTGCTCGGCGGCATCGCCTGCGGCAGCGCGATCGGCGGCTGGACGGTGGAGCACCTGTCGCCGACGGCGGGCTACGCGGTCCCGGTGACGGCGGCGGCCACGGCCCTGACCTTGTCCCTGACCTTGCCCCTGCGCCTGCCCCCGCGCAGTTTTTCGAATCGCTTCACCAAGAGCGTTACACCCCATTGACGCCCTCACATCCCCCGCATACGTTCAATCGTCGAAGCGCTTCGACACCATGCGCCGGGAGAGTAGGAACCCACATGAAGTTCACCGACGGCTACTGGCTCCTGCGTGAGGGCGTGACCGCGTCGCACCCGGCCCAGGTCCACGACGTCACCGAATCGGACGGCGTTCTGGAGATCCACGCGCCGACCCGGCCGGTCCGCTCCCGCGGCGACCTGATGACCGGCCCGGTGTTCACCGTCAAGGTGCACTCCCCCATGCCCGACGTCATCGGGCTGACCCTGACGCACTTCACCGGCGAGGAGCCCCGCGGCCCCGAGTTCGAGCTCACGGCGTCGGACACCACCCCGGAGATCTCGTACGACGACGAGCACGCGACCCTGACCTCCGGCGAGCTGTCGGTCCGGCTGGCCCGCGGCGGCCCCTGGGACGTCGAGTTCCTCGCGCACGGCCGTACCCTCACCCGCAGCGGCCACAAGAACGCCGGCATCATGCGGGACGCCTCCGGCGCGCACCACCTGCGCGAACAACTGGTCCTGACGGTCGGCACATCCGTCTACGGCCTCGGTGAGCGCTTCGGCCCGCTGGTGAAGAACGGGCAGGTCGTCGACATCTGGCAGGCCGACGGCGGCACGTGCAGCGAACAGGCCTACAAGAACGTGCCGTTCTACCTCACGGACGCCGGCTACGGCGTCTTCGTCGACCACCCGGGCCAGGTGTCCTTCGAGGTCGCCTCGGAGGTGGTCTCCCGGGTGCAGTTCAGCGCGGAGACCCAGGAGCTGACGTACTACGTCATCCACGGCCCCACCCCGAAGGACATCCTGCGCAGGTACACGGCCCTGACCGGCCGCCCGGCCCTGCCGCCCGCCTGGTCGTTCGGCCTGTGGCTTTCGACGTCCTTCACCACCTCGTACGACGAGGAGACGGTGACGTCCTTCATCGATGGCATGCGGGAGCGCGAACTGCCGCTGTCCGTCTTCCACTTCGACTGCTTCTGGATGCGGGAGTTCCACTGGTGCGACTTTCGGTGGGACCCGCGGGTCTTCCCCGACCCCGAGGGCATGCTGGCCCGGCTGAAGGCCCGTGACCTGCGCGTCTCCGTCTGGATCAACCCGTACATCGCCCAACGCTCCCCGCTGTTCGACGAGGGCAAGGCGCTCGGGCACCTGCTGAGGCGACCGGACGGCAGCGTCTGGCAGTGGGACATGTGGCAGCCCGGCATGGCCCTGGTCGACTTCACGTCACCGGCCGCCCGCGACTGGTACGCCGCCAAGCTGGAGGCGCTGCTCGCGCAGGGCGTCGACTGCTTCAAGACCGACTTCGGCGAACGGGTGCCCCTCGACGTGGTCTGGTCCGACGGCTCGGACCCGGAGCGGATGCACAACTACTACACGTACCTGTACAACCGCACGGCCTTCGAGGTGCTGCGCAAGCACCGCGGTGAGCAGGAGGCCGTTGTCTTCGCCCGCTCGGCGACGGCGGGCAGCCAGCAGTTCCCCGTGCACTGGGGCGGCGACTGCGAGGCGACGTACGAGTCGATGGCGGAGTCGCTGCGCGGCGGGCTGTCCCTCGGCCTGTCGGGCTTCGGGTTCTGGAGCCATGACATCGGCGGCTTCGAGGGCACCCCCACACCGGCCCTGTTCAAGCGCTGGCTGGCCTTCGGCCTGCTCTCCTCGCACAGCCGGCTGCACGGCAGCCGGTCCTACCGGGTCCCCTGGCAGTTCGACGAGGAGTCGGTCGACGTGGCCCGCCACTTCACCCGGCTGAAGCTCCGCCTCATGCCCTACCTGTACGAGACGGCCCGCACGGCCCACTCCGAGGGCCTGCCCGTGATGCGGGCCATGGTGCTGGAGTTCCCGGACGACCCGGGGTGCGCCCACCTGGAGCGGCAGTACATGCTCGGCCCGGATCTGCTGGTCGCCCCGGTGTTCAGCGACGAGGGCGACGTCACGTACTACGTCCCCGAGGGCACCTGGACGCACCTGCTGACCGGCGGGCCGGTGACCGGCCCGCGCTGGGTGCGCGAGCGGCACGGCTTCCTGAGCGCTCCGCTGCTGGTCCGGCCCGGCGCGGTGATCCCGGTCGGGGCGCGGGACGACCGCCCGGACTACGACCACGCCGACGGGGTGACCCTGCGGGCGTACGGCCTGCGGCCCGGCGACGAGGTGACGGTGCCGGTCGGGGACGTGACCTTCACAGTCGTCCGCGAGGGGAACACCCTGCGGGCGACGTGCGCCGCCCCGGCGGCCGCCTGGAGTCTGGCCGCGGGCGACCACGAGGTACAGGCCCCGCCCGGCACGGGCCTCCTCACGCTGGAACTCTGCTGATCGCCGGCATCACGCCGGGTACCGGCCCAGCAGCGCGGCCTCCAGAGGCTCCCCGGTCATCTCGATGACCACGGCGTCTTCCCGCATGCCCACGGGCAGGTGCGCGTACTCCTCCCGCCGGCACACGATCCTGCCCTCGCGCGGATCGATGGCGACCGCTCCCAGCCGGGACACCAGCTCCGCGACGACGCCGAAGACCGCGCCAGAGTGCGGGCGCTCCACCAGGATGCCGGTTTCACCGGCGAAGATCTCGGCTTCGCTGCCGTCTTCGGCACGGATCCAGAACTGGAGGTCGCCGTCGGGGTCGAACCGGAGCCGGGGGTCCCCGACGTCGTGGGGTTCCAGGACGGCTCGGACCAGCTCAAGGTCGAGTGGGACGGGGACGTCGGCGTCCTCGGCGAACTTGTGGATCCACGCGCTGTAGCCCATGAGACCTCCCGGCTCGAATCCGACCTCAAGCGCCTGATCGAGCAGAACCTGGCGCCGATCCGGACCGAGCTGGGC
>NZ_JBEOXI010000118.1:0-25213 GCF_040296465.1 Streptomyces sp. NPDC002130 | reverse complement strand
TCGGTGTGCAGTCGAAGTACACGCAACCCCATCGCGCCGTTCCGAGGACGGACACCCCCCGGCGCGGCCCCGACCCACCACCCGGCGCCAGGCGCAGGACGCGCACCCCCACCACGCCGCACGGGAACCGAACCAACCCCCCGTACGTGTTCCTGGACAAGGCGTGGTGCCTGGGGGTGGTGCGCCACGCTGCGATCCGATCAAGATCAGGGCAAGGCCGGTGCGGATGTCGGTCCCGGCAGCGATACTTGCGGCGACGGATGACCATGGGGGAGGTCACAGTGACGCACACGCCGAAGAGCAGCCCGCCACCACCGGGCCCGGTCCTGCCCGTCCTGCCGGCGGTCCCGGCACAGGCAGCGCCCCCCGCCCGACCCCCCGGAAACGCTCCCGCGCCCCCGCCGGGCCCCCGCCGCACCGCGTTCGCCGAGGGCCTCGACCAGCTCCGCACCGCAGCCACCACCGAGCCCGGCCGCCTGCGCATCATCGGCGCCCTGCTGGCCCTCCTCGTCATCGCCTTCGGTGCCGTCACCGCCTGGCAGATGACCGACCGCGCGACCGCCGCCGACGACGTCCTCACCCGCAGTCAGCCCCTCAGCTCGGACGCCGCCGACATCTACCGCTCCCTCGCGGACGCCAACACCGCGGCATCCAGCGGCTTCCTCGCCGGCGGCCAGGAGTCGGCGGCCACCCGAGACCGCTACGAGCGGGACATCCGCACGGCCGCGGAGAAGCTCGTCAACGCCGCCGCGAACGCCGACCCGGACTCCCCGTCCACGGCGACGATCGCCAAGCTCAACCGACTCCTCCCGGAGTACAAGGGCCTGGTGGAGCGCGCCCGTACGTACAACCGGCAGGGCTTCCCCGTCGGCGGCGCCTACCTCCGCTACGCCAACGAGAAGATGCAGGAGCAGATGCTCCCGGCGGCGGAGGACCTCTACAAGAAGGAGAACCAGCGCCTCAACGCGGACTACGCGGCCGCCACGCCCTACCCCTGGGCGGCCATCGCCCTCGGCGTCGCCGCCCTGGCCGCCCTCGCCTGGGCCCAGCGCCGCAACTACGAGCGGACGAACAGGGTCCTGAACCACGGCCTGGTGGCCGCCACCGCCACCGCGACGGTCGTCCTGCTCTGGCTGGTCGTCGGCCACACCGTCGCCCGCGCGGGCCTGAACGACTCCTTCGACCACGGCGTCCGCTCCCTGAACGTGCTGCACGACGCGCGCATCGCCTCCCTCAAGGCCAGGGGCAACGAGAACCTGACCCTGGTGGCCCGCGGCGCGGAGACGAAGAAGGTCGGCGAAGAGACCCACGACGCCTACGACTACGACTTCGGCACGGACATCGAGGACCTGGCCGGGTATCTGGCGGCAGCGGAGAAGCTCGCCGACGACGACTCGGGCGAGCGCCCCGTCACGGCCGCCGTGGGCAACATGCAGGAGTGGAAGAAGCGCCACGCAGCGGCCCGGGCACAGGACGAGAACGGCAACTACCAGGAGGCGCTGGACCGGGTCATCGGCACCAAGGACGCGACCGGCGAGTGCTTCGACAGCGTCGACGAGAACCTGCGCACGGCACTCGCGCACGAGGAGACGGAGTTCAAGCGCGCGGCGGGGGACGGCCGTGACGCGCTGACGGGCATGCCGGCGGGTGTGGCCGTACTGGCGGTGCTGGGCGCCGCGGGCGCGGTGCTGGGCATCGGCCGCAGGCTCTCGGAGTACCGATGAACGGGCCAGGGGCGAAGGGAGGAACGACCGTGCGAGACACGCTCAGGGGCTGGGGCGGAGTGACCGCGATGGCAGTCGTCTGCGCCCTGGTGGCGCTGGTGGCCCTCTGCCTGCCGCTCACCACGACCACGACGTCGGCCCAGAACGCCACCGCGACCACCCACACCGCCGAGACCAAGGCGGAGGAAGACTGCGAGGCCCCGGAGAAGCAGACCCTCTCCCCCTCCTCCGCCGACGGCGACACCATCCGGGAGATCAAGGACCGCAAGGGCGGGAAGCGCAAGCTGATCGTCGGAGTCGACCAGAACAGCTACCGCTGGGGTTACCGCAACCCCAACAGCGGCAGGACCGCGGAGCTCGAGGGCTTCGACATCGACCTGGTCCACCGCATCGCCGAGGACATCCTCGGCGACCCGGACGCCGTCCAGTTCAAGGCGATCCCCACCAACCAGCGCATCCCGGCGATCCGGGACGGCAGCGTGGACATGGTCGTCCGCACGATGACGATCAACTGCGACCGCATCGCCGACGTGGCCTTCTCCGCGCCCTACTTCAAGACGGGCCAGCAGGTCCTCGCACCGAAGTCCTCGCCCGTCAAGGGCTACGACGACACGCTCGCCGGCCGCAAGGTCTGCACCGCGGCCGGCTCCACGGCCCACTCCACGCTGGAGGCGGACCAGAAGGCCGGCAAACTGCCCGCCGACACCGACATGTCCACCACGGTCCCGAACCAACTCGACTGTCTGGTACGGCTCCAGCTCGGCGAGGTCGACGCCGTGGTCACCGACGGTGCTCTCGCGGCGAGCCAGGCGGCGCAGGATCCGACGGTCGAGCTCAAGGGCGACGCCTTCACTGCCGAGTACTACGGCGTGGCGATGAAGAAGGACGCGGACGATCTGGTACGCCGGGTCAACCAGATCCTGGTCGACTACCGCAAGGACACCGCGAACGGCTGGCAGGCGTCGTACGACCGATGGCTGTCGGCAACTCTGGGCAAGGATGCGAAGAAGTCGGAACCACCGGCACCGCAGTACCTCCGCACGAGCTGATGACCGGCACACAGCCGGACCACGACCAAGAACGCCCCGACGGGCACGACCGCAGCGAGAGGTGATCGATGGGCGCCACGGGACCCACCGGGCCGGTGATGGACCGGGACGAGGTGGACCGTGCGCTGGCGCGGCTCGGCGCGGAGCACGAGGCGATCGAGACCTCGCTCCTCGCCCTGCAGGACCACGCGGGCCGCAGACTTCTGGAGGGCGCCGAGCTCACCGGCGTCACCCAGGAGCGCTGGACGTCCACGGAGGCGTCGATCACGTTGCTGTGGACGTACTTCGACGCGTACACCGGCGCGCTGCGCTCCGCCCGCGACATCCGCTCCCGCCGCCGCTGGTCCAGCCGCGAGGACCTGGTGGAGCTGACGGAGCTGCTGAACGGCGACTCGGTCACCGTCGCGGGCAGCGCATCGGCGACGGCCAACGCCCCCACCCTGCATGGCAGTCCGACGAAGCTCAGCGAGCGCTACTCGCTCAGCACCCTCGTCGACCGCATGAACGAGCTGTACGCCACGAGCCTGGACATGGTGGTCGCCGCGGACGTGGTCTGGTCGGCGCTGCCGGCCCGGATAGACCTGCTCGCGGCCGAACTCCAGCGCACCCGCCGGCTCGCGCACTCGGTCGGCGTGCGCCCCGGCGAGCACCCGGCCGGTGACGACCTGGAGCGCATCACGCGGGTACTGACCAAGCTGCGCGAGCAGGTGGTCTCGGACCCGCTGGCGTTCTGGCTGGCCGCGGAGGGCAGTTCGGCGCCGGGCGGCGGCAGGCCGGACACGACGGTGTACGACCGGGAGGCGCGCGCCCTGGAGGACGTACGGCGTGAGATCGACGCCGTACTGACGGTCCGCCAGGACGCCGAGAAGCGGATCGTGCGGCTGCGGGACCTCCTCAGCCGCGCGGACCGCACGCTCGCCGAGGCGCGCACGGCACGCGGCGAGGTCCTCGCGAAGATCGCGGCGACTGAGGTGCCGGTGGTCAGCGGGCCGCCGACGGTGCTGCAGGAGCAGCTGGCGGCGGCGGCCGAGTACCGCAGGCAGGCGCAGTGGCACCGGCTGTCCCCGCTGCTGGAGTCGCTGGAGCAGAAGGCCGAGGACGAACTGCTGCGCGCCCGGGAGTCGTTGACCGCGGTCACCGCACCGCTGGCGGTCCGCGCCGAGCTGCGCGGCAGGCTGGACGCGTACAAGGCGAAGGTCGCGCGGCACGGCTTCGCCGAGGACACGCTGCTGGTGGAGCGGTACGAGAAGGCGCGCCGCATGCTGTGGAGCGCCCCCTGCGACCTGCGTGCCGCGGAGCAGGCGGTGCTGCGCTTCCAGCACGCGGCGGCGGAACTGCTCGGCGGGGGCCCGCGGCTGCCGGAGCAGGGCGTGCCGGAGGACGACCGGAGGGGGCCGGGCGCATGAGCGACGAGGGGGAGTCCATGGGTCAGGCACCGCACGAGCCGGCCGGCGCGCCGCCACGGGCCTGTCAGCGGCCCGGCTGCGAGGGCGCGTACGAGGACGTGGGCGGCGGTGAACTGTACTGCGACACCTGTGGTCTGGCCCCGGTCGTCGCGGCTGGGGGTCCCCCCTCCGGGGAAGGCATGGTCGGTTCGCCTCCCACCGGCGTCACGGCCGGGGGCAGGGGCGGCTCCCGCGGGTCCGCTGGCAGCGGCAGTTCCCGTTCCAGCGGCCGCAGTTCGCGGACGTCGTCCCAGTCGTCGAAGTCCCGCCGCTCGGTGTCGGGGCGTCTGTCGCGGTCCCTGTCGGGCACGTCGACGGGCCGCTCGGTGTCGGTGCGCAGCTCCGGCTCGTCCACCGGCTCGGGGTCCCGGGGCCGGCTGGGCGCCGGGCTGGTGCAGGTGCCGCCGATCCCGCGGCCCGACCCGCGCGAGATGGTCCTGGACAACCCCGAGGTGCCCGAGCGGAAGCGGTTCTGCTCGCGCTCCGACTGCGGTGCCCCGGTGGGCCGGGCACGCGGCGACCGGCCGGGCCGTACGGAGGGCTTCTGCACCAAGTGCGGGCACCCGTACTCGTTCGTGCCGAAGCTGAAGGCCCTGGACGTCGTGCACGGCCAGTACGAGGTGGTCGGCTGCCTGGCGCACGGCGGGCTCGGCTGGATCTACCTGGCCGTCGACCGGGCGGTGTCCGACCGTTGGGTGGTCCTGAAGGGCCTGCTCGACACGGGCGACCAGGACGCGATGGCTGCGGCGATCTCCGAGCGGCGCTTCCTCGCGGAGATCGAGCACGCCAACATCGTGCGGATCTACAACTTCGTGGAGCATCTGGACCAGCGCACCGGCTCGCTCGACGGTTACATCGTCATGGAGTACGTCGGCGGCAAGTCCCTGAAGGAGATCGCCAATGCCCGCCGCACCCCGCAGGGCAGGCGCGACCCGCTGCCGGTGGAGCAGGCCTGCGCGTACGGCATCGAGGCGCTGGAGGCGCTCGGGCACCTGCACAGCCGGAACCTGCTGTACTGCGACTTCAAGGTCGACAACGCCATCCAGACCGAGGACCAGCTCAAGCTGATCGACATGGGCGCGGTGCGCAGGATGGACGACGAGGAGTCGGCCATCTACGGCACGGTCGGGTACCAGGCCCCGGAGGTGGCCGAGGCCGGCCCGTCGGTGGCCAGCGACCTGTACACGGTCGCCCGCACCCTCGCGGTCATGACCTTCGACTTCCAGGGCTACACGAACGTCTATGCCGACTCCCTGCCCGACCCGGACCACATCGAGGTGTTCCGGCAGTACGAGTCGTTCTACCGGCTGCTGGTCCGTGCCACGGATCCCGACCCGGCCCGCCGGTTCGCCTCCGCGCAGGAGATGACCGAGCAGCTGACGGGTGTCCTGCGCGAGGTCGTCTCCCTCCAGACGGGCCGCGCCCGCCCCGCCCTGTCCACGCTGTTCGGTCCGGAACTGCGGGTCACGGACACGGAGTTGTTCCCGAGGCTGGACGGCGAGGTGTCCCGCCTGGGGGCCCGGGTGCCGCGGACGCGCGCTGGTGCCGGCGCTCCCGCCGCCTTGCCCGGTCCGCAGCGGCCCGGGCCGGCGCAGAGCCTCGTCAAGCCCGTCGACACCCCCGCCGCCGCGTTCGCCCTGCCCGTCCCGCGTGTCGACCCGACCGACCCCAACGCGGGTTTCCTGGCCGGTCTGATGACCTCGGCGCCGGGCGAGCTGCTCGGTGCCCTGGCGGCCGCCCCGGCCCCGTCGATCGAGACGCGGCTGAGGCAGATCCGGGCCTGGCTGGAGACCGGCGATCCGGCCGCCGCACTGCAGGCGCTGGTGGCGCTGGAGGGCGAACGGCCCGACGACTGGCGGGTGGTCTGGTACCGGGGCCTGGCCGCCCTGGTGACGGGTGACGACGAGGGTGCCGCCCTCGCCTTCGACGCGATCTACGACGCCTTTCCCGGTGAGATCGCGCCCAAGCTGGCGCTGGGCCTGTGCGCGGAGGTGCTGGGCCAGCTCGACAACGCCGCCGAGTACTACCGGCTGGTGTGGTCGACCGACCCGAGCTATGTGAGCGCCGCGTTCGGCCTGGCGCGCGTCCAGCTGGCGACCGGGGACCGGCGTGGCGCCGTACGCACGCTGGAGTCCGTCCCGGAGTCCTCCATCCACTACACGGCGGCGCGGGTCGCGGCCGTCCGGGCGCGGCTGCGGCAGCGCACGCCGACCGCCGCCGACGCGGCGTTCCTGGGGGATCTGACGGCGGCCGCCGCGCAGGTCGAGGCGCTGGAGGCGTACGGTCTGGATCCGGCGCGGCGGGAGCAGTTGTCGGCCGAAGTCCTCGGTTGCGCGCTGGACTGGGTACTCTCCGGGGGCCAGGGTTCCGCCCCTCCCGCCGCCGGGGGACGGACGCTGCTCGGCAGCGGCCTGGACGAGCGGGGCCTGCGTTTCGGTCTGGAACGCTCGTACCGCACGCTGGCCCGGCTGGCGCGGGGCGGCGAGGAGAGGATCGACCTGGTGGAACGTGCCAATCGTTACCGCCCCCGGACGTGGGTGTAGTTGATGTCGCAGATGCCCCGGTTGTCCGCCTGCCCGAGCTGCGAGGAACCCCTCGAGTCGGGTGACCGTTTCTGCGGCGCGTGCGGATACGACCTGTCCGCCGTGCCGGAACGGCCGCAGGACAACCCGACCATCACCATGAACGGCTCGGTGCCCGCCCAGGGTGCTCCGGCCGGTGAGTATCCCGAGCCGCCGTCGGCGCCCCCCGCCGGCACGGCCTGGCCCGCGCCGGGGCCGGACGGCGCGGGCGCCCCGGACGCGGTGCACCTGCCGACGGACCTCCCGGGCACGGACTCGGGCGGTTCCGCCCTGCCGCCTCAGGCACCCCCACCGCCGAGCGCCCCACCGGCCGCGGGCGGAGGCGTACGGTTCGACCGGCCGCAGCGGGCCGACGGGTCTGCCGCCTCACCGGAGATCTACCAGACACAGCCCGACGAGTACCTCCTCCAGGCACCGGACCCACGGGCGTCCGCCGAGCCGGCGGCCCAGGCCGCGGGCACCGGCGGCAAGGTCTGCGTCGCCTGCCGGGCCGGCCGCGTGGACGACGACGGCTACTGCGAGAACTGCGGCCACGCCCAGCCGCGCGAACGGGACCACATGGAGCAGGAGTCCGGCCCGGTGGCCGCGGTCAGCGACCGCGGTCTGCGCCACCACCGCAACGAGGACGCGTTCGCCATCGGCACCACCGCGCTGCCCGACGGCTCCCCCGCCTCCGTCGCGATCGTCTGCGACGGCGTCTCCTCGGCGACCCGCCCCGACGACGCCTCCGCGGCGGCGTCCAAGGCGGCGGGCGAGACGCTGCTGGCGGCCCTGCCGCGCGGCGCGCACCCGCAGCAGGCGATGCACGACGCGATCCTCGCCGCCTCGCGCGCCGTCAACTCGCTCGCCGCGGAGCCCGCCACGGCCCTGGAGCAGGCCCCTCACCAGAACGCCCCCGCCTGCACCATCGTCGGCGCCGTGGTGACGTCGGGCCTGCTGATCGTCGGCTGGGTCGGCGACAGCCGCGCCTACTGGGTCCCGGTCGACCGCAGCGCTCCCCCCGCCCGGCTCACCGAGGACGACTCCTGGGCCGCCCAGATGGTCGCCGCGGGCCTGATGAACGAGGCCGAGGCGTACGCCGACGAGCGCGCCCACGCGATCACCGGCTGGCTCGGCGCGGACGCCTACGAGCTGGAACCGCACACCGCCGCGTTCAAGCCGGACCGGCCCGGCGTGGTCGTGGTCTGCACGGACGGCCTGTGGAACTACGCGGAGGCGGCCGAGGAGATGGCCCGCGTCGTCCCGCTCGACGCGGCGACGCATCCGCTGCACAGCGCCCGGGTGCTCGTCGGTCACGCTCTGGACGGCGGGGGCCACGACAACGTAACAGTGGCGCTCGTGCCGTTCCCGGCCGTGCCCCAGGGGGCAGGATCGGCCTGAGGCCACGTACGGGGACGCCTCGGCGGACCGGAGGGGACCGGTCCGCCTACCGTCATCACCCCGCCGCGGCGGGGGCTTTGGAGGGGGATCGAAGCAGGCATGGCCAATTTCTCGAAGTCGAACGTGCCCCAGTTCTCGGTGGACGTGTACCAGAACGAGTACCTGCCGGAGGGCGCCGGCGAGGTCAACGCCATCGTCACGGTGACGGCGACCGGCGGCGGCACGATCGGCAGCGCGGTCGCGGCGCCCCACCTCTACTCGCCCGGCCAGGGCCCGTCCGCGGCCGTGGCGGTCATGGTCGACTGCTCGGGTTCGATGGACTACCCGCCGACCAAGATGCGCAACGCCCGTGACGCCACGGCCGCCGCGATCGACACCCTGCGCGACGGCGTGCACTTCGCGGTGATCGGCGGGACGCACGTGGCGAAGGAGGTCTACCCGGGCGGCGGACGCGTCGCGGTCGCCGACGCCACCACCCGCGCGCAGGCCAAGCAGGCGCTGCGCTCGCTGAGCGCGGGCGGCGGCACGGCCATCGGCACCTGGCTGAAACTGGCCGACCGCCTGCTGTCCTCCGCGGACGTCGCGATCCGGCACGGCATCCTGCTCACCGACGGCCGCAACGAGCACGAGTCGCCCCAGGACCTGAAGGCCGCGCTCGACGCGTGCGCCGGGCGCTTCACGTGTGACGCGCGTGGCGTGGGCACCGACTGGGAAGTGAAAGAAGTCACAGGGATCGCCTCCGCCCTGCTCGGCACCGCCGACATCGTCGCCGATCCGGCCGCGCTCGCCGCGGACTTCACGCAGATGATGGAGACGGCGATGGGCAAGGAGGTCGCGGACGTCTCCCTGCGGCTGTGGACCCCCGTCGACACGACCGTGAAGTTCGTCAAGCAGGTCGCGCCGACGGTCGAGGACCTGACCGGCCGGCGCACCGAGGCGAGTGCGCGCGCCGGCGACTACCCCCTTGGTTCCTGGGGAGATGAGTCGCGTGACTACCACGTCTGCATCGAGGTCCCGGTCGCGAGCATCGGGCAGGAGATGCTGGCGGGCCGGATCTCACTCGTCATTCCGCAGCCCGACGGCAGCGTCCAGAACCTCGGCGCGCAGGGCCTCGTGCGGGCCGTGTGGACGGACGACATGGTCGCCTCGACGTCGATCAACCCTCAGGTCGCCCACTACACCGGGCAGGCCGAACTGGCACAAGTCATCCAACAAGGGCTGGATCTTCGTAAGTCGGGAGATATGGACGGCGCAACGGCCAAACTGGGCCGGGCCGTTCAGCTCGCGAGTGCCTCCGGGAACGCCGATACTGCGAAACTGCTTGCGAAGGTGGTGGACGTGGTCGATGCCGCGACCGGTACTGTGCGACTGAAGGCGAAGGTCGCGGAGGCTGACGAGATGACGCTCGAAACCCGTTCCACCAAGACCGTTCGCGTCAAGAAGTGACCTAGAAGAGATCGAAGGAGGGACGCGCCGACATGCCGACCTGCCCGAACGGACACCAGTCGGGTTCCGACGACTGGTGCGAGGTCTGCGGTCACCGCATGGCGGGTGCCGTGCCTCCGCCTCCTCCCCCGCCGCCCCCGCCCGGCGGCTACGGCTTCCCGCCTCCGCCCGGCCAGGGTGGCCCGCAGGGCCCGGGCGGCCAGCCCGGTGGACGCCCGCCGCACCTGTCCGCCGTACCGAACGCCGAGCCGGAGCTCTGCCCGCAGTGCCGTACGCCGCGTGAGGGCGGCGCCCCGTTCTGCGAGGAGTGCCGGTGGAACTTCCTGACGAACACGGCGACGTCCTACACCCCCGCGGCCCCGCCGCCCGGCCCGGGCGTGCGTTTCCAGCCACCGGGTCAGCAGGGCGGCCCGCCCCCCGGCCCGTCGTACGGCGGCGGTGACTCCTACGAGTACCAGGGCTCCCGCCCGTCGCAGATCAACCGCCCGGCCGAGCCGATCCCGCCGTTCGGCGGCGACCCGTCCGGCCGCCCCGGCCCGGGTGGCCCCGGCGGCCCAGGCGGCCCTCAGGGCGGTGGCTACGGCTACCCGCAGCCCGGGGCTGCCCCGACCCCGCCCGGCCCTGGCGGCCCCGGTGGCTTCGGCGGCCCTCCCGGCCCCGGTGGTCCCGGCGGCCCGAGTGGTCCCGGCGGCCCCGGTGGCTTCGGCGCCGACCCCTCGCGGCCGGTCCCGCCCCCGCCCGGCCCCGGCGGTCCAGGCGGTCCAGGTGCTCCGCAGGCGTTCCACCAGTCCGGCCCGCCGACCCCGCCCGGATTCCCGCAGGAGACCCAGCGGCCCCCGCAGCAGGGCGGTCCGTCCTTCGGCGGCGGTGACGACGACTGGGTGATCCCCCCGCCGTCGTCCGGCCCCGGCGGACAGGGTGGCCCCGGCGGCCCCGGCCAGGGCGGCTACGGCTACCCGCAGCCCGGCGCGACCCAGGCCCCGCCCGGCCCCGGCGGCTTCCCGCAGCAGCCCCAGGCGCCGCAGGGACCCGCGACGTGGACCGCGACCATCGGCCCGGACCGCGACTACTTCATGGCGATGATGCAGCGCTCCGGCCCCGAGGCCGCGGGCCTGAACCTGCCCGCCTACTCGCCCGAGCAGCAGCGCACGCTCACCGGCAACCAGCTCACGATCGGCCGCCGTCGGCACTCCACCGGTGACACCCCCGACATCGACCTGTCGACGCCGCCGGAGGACCCGGGCGTCTCGCACCAGCACGCGGTGCTGGTCCAGCAGCCGGACGGCAGCTGGGCGGTCGTCGACCAGAACTCGACGAACGGCACGACGGTCAACGGCTCGGAGGAACCGATCCAGCCCTTCGTCCCCGTACCGCTCCAGGACGGCGACCGGGTGCACGTGGGCGCCTGGACGACGATCACGATCCGCCGCGGCTGAGACCGTTCACTGAGACCGTTCACGACGGGAGGGGCCAGGCGTACGGCCCCTCCGGGTCGTCCAGCCAGGCCCATTCCCGGTCCTCGCCGACCGTGATGCCGTAGCGCTCGCGCCGCGGCCTGCCCTCCTGCTCCCACAACGAGTGGGCCTCCTGCGGGTCCAGGCTGCCGCGGGTCAGGGCCAGCAGGAACCGGAACAGGTCGTCCTCCCGCGCCCGGTGCGGCACCCCGCCCAGCTGGACCGGCTCGCCCCCGGGCCGGCCGGCGCCGCGCAGCGGCACGAAGTAGGCGGGCGTGTGCAGGAAACGTCCCTCGGCGTGCCCCGCGCCGGTCACCGTGAGCACGATCAGGCCGGTGGCGAGCGGCATGAGGATCCGGCCGCCGGGGCGGCTCTGGGCCACCCAGGCGCGCGGGACGCCGCTCAGGGCGCAGGTGGCGATGATCCGGTCGAACGGCGCACGCTCGGGCACGCCCCGGGCGCCGTCGCCGGTGACGACGACCGGGTGGTACCCGGCCGCGGCCAGGTGCCGGCGGGCCGACTCGGTGATCTCCGGGTCGAGGTCGACGGTCGTGACCTTGTCGTCGCCCAGCCGGTGGGCCAGCAGCGCCGCGTTGTAGCCGGTGCCGGCGCCGATCTCCAGGACCGTGTGACCGTCCTCGACGCCCAGCGCGGTCAGCATGTCCGCCATCAGGGACGGCTGGCTGCTGGAGGACAGCAGCTCGCCGTCGCGCAGCCGGGTGGCCAGCGGGGTGTCCTCGTAGGCGCCGCGCAGCCACCGCTCCCGCGCCTCGGGGTCGGCGCTCTCCCCCCAGCGGCGTTCGTAGCCGCCGGCGACACCGACGTAGTAGTACGGCACGAAGAGGTGCCGCGGGACCGCCGCGAAGGCCTCCCGCCAGCGCGGGTCGGCGGCCCAGGCCCCGCTCGCCTCGATCCGCCGCACCAGCGCCGCCCGCGCGGCGGCGGCGAGACCGTCGAGCTCCGTGCCGGGTGCGTAGCCGCCCATGTCTCCACAGTAAGGGCAGGGTCCCGGCAGGAGAGGCAGGGTCCTAGGTCTTGAGTCCTATGCCGGAGCGTCTGAGACCATGGAGCGCGTGAATGAGATTCGGCGCGGCACGCTTCAGGAGCAGACCTTCTACGAGCAGGTCGGCGGGGAGGAGACCTTCCGTCGGCTCGTCCACCGTTTCTACGAGGGAGTCGCCGAGGACCCGCTGCTGCGGCCCATGTATCCCGAGGAGGACCTGGGCCCGGCCGAGGAGCGCCTCGTGCTGTTCCTCATCCAGTACTGGGGCGGTCCCACGACGTACAGCGAGAACCGCGGCCACCCGCGGCTGCGGATGCGGCACGCGCCCTTCGCGGTCGACCGGGCGGCGCACGACGCGTGGCTGAAGCACATGCGGGTCGCCGTCGAGGAGCTCGGCCTGTCCGAGGAGCACGAGCACACGCTGTGGAACTACCTGACGTACGCGGCGGCCTCGATGGTCAACACCGCGGGCTGACGCCCGCGGCGTGTGGTCGGGCGGCGCTGCTCAGCGGACGCTGACGTCCAGCGCCCCGAGCCCGGCACGTCGTACGGCGACGGACCCGTACGGCGTGCGCAGCCTCAGCCACGCGCCCGACGAGAACAGCCCGAGCGGCACCCCGGGCCGCAGGAAGCCGAGGGACTGCGCCGCGTGCACGGCCCGGACGGGCAGCCGGGTGTCCCCGACCGTGCGCGACCAGACGTCCCGCCCGATCCGGTCCAGCTCGGCCCGCGTCCGCCCCTCGGGGGGCAACTCCTGCGTACGCGAGCGGAACTCGGCGATCACGGCGGCCACGAGCTCGCGCAGCGCCTCCGGCGCCGGCAGCCCCGGCTCGGCCCGCCAGTCGCCACGGGGCGGCAGCACACCCGCCCACGGCGGCCCGGTCACGGCGCTCGGCACGACGGCCGTGCCGGCCTTCTCGTCCACCGTCTCCAGGAACTCACCGGCGGACACCGTCACGTCCAGCGTGACCTCAAGACCCTTCTCGTACGGCTTCGCCAGCCGCACCGCCCGCACGGCGAGCACCTCGAAGGACGGCGGCCGCCCGAAGACGGCCAGTGCGGTGCCCGCGGCCTGCAGACGCACCGCGGCCCCACGGTCGTAGTGGAGCAGCCGGGAGAGGAAGGCCGCGAGATCCGCCGCCTCCCCCTCGTCGGCGAGGTGGAGCACCGTCATGCGGCGACGGCCTCCTCCTCGGCGTCATCCATGTACTCGCGCAGGAACTCCCGCTCCTCCGCGGTGATCCGGCGCGGGCGCTGCGCCTCGAAGTCGAACGGCACGATCACCGTCGAGGCCCGCACGTAGACCTGGTCGTCGTCCTTCACCTCGTAGGTGAGGGTGAAGGACGCGGCCCTGATCTCGGTGACCCACAGCTCGATGTCCACCGGGTGGTGCCGGTGCACGAGCTGCCGCTTGTAGTCGATCTCATGGCGTGCCACCACGGACCCCTGCTTGAAGTCCTTCTCCGGGCGGAACAGGAAGTCGATACGGGCTTCCTCCAGGTAGCGGAGGAACACCACGTTGTTGACGTGGCCGTACGCGTCCATGTCCGCCCAGCGCAGCGGGCAGCGGTAGATGTGCCGCAAGATCGATCAGCCCCGGGTCAGCTTCTTGTAGGTGGCGCGGTGCGGACGGGCGGCGTCCGGACCGAGCCGCTCGATCTTGTTCTTCTCGTACGACTCGAAGTTGCCCTCGAACCAGAACCACTTGGACTCGCCCTCGTAGGCGAGGATGTGTGTGGCCACTCGGTCCAGGAACCACCGGTCGTGGGAGACGACCACGGCCGCACCCGGGAACTCCAGCAGCGCGTTCTCCAGGCTGGAGAGGGTCTCGACGTCGAGGTCGTTGGTCGGCTCGTCGAGGAGCAGCAGGTTGCCGCCCTGCTTGAGGGTGAGCGCGAGGTTCAGCCGGTTGCGCTCACCACCGGAGAGCACCCCGGCCGGCTTCTGCTGGTCCGGCCCCTTGAACCCGAAGGCGGAGACATAGGCCCGGGACGGCATCTCGACCTGGCCGACATTGATGTAGTCGAGCTCATCGCTGACGACGGCCCACAGCGACTTCTTCGGGTCGATGTTCTCGCGGCTCTGGTCGACGTAGGAGATCTTGACGGTGTCGCCGACCTTGATGGCGCCGGAGTCCGGCTCCTCGATGCCCTGGATCATCTTGAACAGGGTGGTCTTGCCGGCACCGTTCGGGCCGATGATCCCGACGATGCCGTTGCGCGGCAGCGTGAAGCTGAGGTCGTCGATGAGCAGCTTCTCGCCGAAGCCCTTGCTGAGGTTGCTGACCTCGACGACGACGTTGCCCAGGCGCGGGCCCGGCGGGATCTGGATCTCCTCGAAGTCCAGCTTCCGCATCTTGTCGGCCTCGGCGGCCATCTCCTCGTAGCGGGCCAGACGCGCCTTGGACTTGGCCTGCCGCCCCTTGGCGTTGGACCGCACCCACTCGAGCTCTTCCTTGAGCCGCTTCTGCCGCTTGGCGTCCTTCTGGCCCTCGACCTTGAGGCGGGCGGCCTTGGTCTCCAGGTACTTGGAGTAGTTGCCCTCGTAGGGGTAGAGGCGACCGCGGTCGACCTCGCAGATCCACTGGGCGACGTTGTCGAGGAAGTACCGGTCGTGGGTGACCGCGACGACGGTGCCCGGGTACTTGGCGAGGTGCTGCTCCAGCCAGTTCACCGACTCGGCGTCGAGGTGGTTGGTGGGCTCGTCGAGCAGCAGCAGGTCGGGCTGCTCGAGCAGCAGCTTGCACAGCGCGACGCGGCGGCGCTCACCACCGGACAGGTTGGTGACGGGCCAGTCGCCGGGCGGGCAGCCCAGGGCGTCCATGGCCTGCTCCAGCTGGGCGTCGAGGTCCCACGCGTTGGCGTGGTCGAGGTCCTCCTGAAGCTTGCCCATCTCGTTCATGAGCTCGTCGGTGTAGTCGGTCGCCATCTGCTCGGCGATCTCGTTGAACCGGTCGAGCTTGCCCTTGATCCCGGCGACACCCTCCTGGACGTTCTCCAGGACGGTCTTGTCCTCGGTCAGCGGGGGCTCCTGGAGCAGGATGCCGACCGTGTAACCGGGAGTGAGGAAGGCGTCACCGTTGGACGGCTGCTCGATGCCGGCCATGATCTTCAGGATCGTCGACTTGCCGGCGCCGTTCGGGCCGACGACGCCGATCTTCGCTCCCGGGAGGAAGCTCGTCGTCACGTCGTCGAGGATCACCTTGTCGCCGTGCGCTTTGCGCGCCTTGCGCATGGTGTAAATGAACTCAGCCAAGAGAAACCGTCCGGCAGCTTGAAACTGGCAGTGGGCAGATACACCCCATCTTGCCGTACCGCCAGCCCTGGGTGGAAACGCGTCTGGGGCGAGGGCTGTGACCTGCGGTTTCACTGGGGGCGGCAGGGGTCTGCCCGTCGCTGCCCGTCGCCAGGAGCCGCCGCGCACCTCACCACGCGCGCCTCGCACCTGATCGTGATGCACTGGACATATGGGAGGTGCGCCATGTCAGGTCGCGCTGGTAAGACCCGCAACATCTTTCTCGTCTGGCTGATCTGGCCGCTGATCACACTCGGGATCTACCACCTGGTCTGGTACTACAAAATAAATCGCGAGGCCCGCGACTTCGATCAGCGGATCGAGGTCAATCCGGCCGTGTCGGTCGTGGCTCTCGCTCTCGGCTGGCTGTTGATCGTTCCGCCCTTCATCTCGGTCTACAACACCGGTGTGCGCATAGCCCGTATGCAGCGGTCCGCGGGGATGGAGCAGGAGTGCAACCCCTGGATCGGCCTCATCCTCTTCATCGTGGCCGGTCTGTATCCGCTCTACTACCAGCACGAGTTGAACCAGATCTGGGCCCACTACCAGATCCCGGCGGAGGGCGAGCAGGTACCTCTCGCTGCCTGACATGGACAGTGCGCCCCGGCCCTGGCGCGGCGGCGATCGCCAGGGACCGGCGGTCAGGGGCCGCCCGGGGTGGCGTCCGCCCGTGTCACTCCCCCGCCGTCGACTCCCTGCGTCGCAGCACGATCAGCGTCGCCCCGCCGATCAGGACGAAGCCGATGGCCGTGCCCGCGATCAGGGGCGTGATGGCCGAGCCGCCCGTCTCGGCGAGGTTGGTGTCCGTGGCCGCGCCGCCCACCGTCGCCGGGATCGGCTCGCTCAGGGTCTGGGTGGTCGTGCCGGTGTCGCTGCCACGTGTCTGGCAGTCCAGCATGCCGGTGAAGCGCTTCGCGAAACCGCCGGGGCCGTGGATCGTGAAGTCGTAGGCCTGGTCCTCCTGGAGCGGCATCGTCACCGTGCGGGATTCGCCCGCGGCGATGGTGTGCTGCAGCCCGGCCAGTTCGAAGGTGAACGGCTCGTCGCCCTTGTTGGACGCGATGATGTCGACGCCGCCCTCGGCGCAGTTCTTCGCCGCCGACAGCGCCGGGACCGGGCCCTGCTTCGCCCACGTCGCCTCGGCCGTCGCGGACACCGTCGACTCGCTGGAACCGGCCAGGATCTGCGTCTGGCTGCGGCTCTCGGAGGCGAAGGCCCGGCCGACCGGCACGGTGGTCGAGGCCTGCACATTCAGCTCCGACGTGCCCGCCGCCGCGTCCTCGGGCACGTCGAAGTAGACCTGCCCGCCGTCGGACGTGGAGGTGACGGCCTTGCCCTGCTTGTCGACGACCCGCACCCCGCTCGTGGCGGCGTCAGCGGGCGGGGTGACCGTCGCGCTGCCGGCATTGGTGCGCACCGTCACCGGTCCGAGCAGCTCCCCCGGCCGGCCGGAGACCGCGGGCGGCTCGAGGGTGAGCGAGGCGCGGGGCTCGGGCAGGTTGCGGGCGCTCTTCTCCAGGTGGTCCGCGAGCTGCTCGGCCTGCGGGTCGAGGGCGTCGACTGCCACGTCGTCCGAGTAGCGCCAGATTGCGACCTGCGTGCCGGCCGCCGCGTCCTGCTCGGTCAGCGCGCCCCGCACGCCCGCCTTGCGCGCCAGCGTCGCGAGGTCGTTCACCTGCGGGTAGGAGTTCTGCAGGATCCAACGGATCTTGCCGGCGTCCTTGTTGGCCCCCAGGGAGGTGCCGCTCCAAGGCGTCTCGTGGTACTTGGCGTCCCGCTGCGTGGGGTTGTGGAGATCGACGCAGTACGTCTGCAGCATGCCGCCGCCGTCGACGGACATCTCGAACAGGCCCGCCGAGATCTCCTGGTCACCGGTGCCGGCGTGTATCACGGCCGCGCCGAACGTCTTGAGGCCGCCTATCGTCGCGGCCGCCCCGCCCTGACTCTGCGTCGTATCGTCGGCGGCCGCCCGGCCGGCACCGGCCAGCCCGCCCGCGGCGACAAGTCCGGACACCACCGTAGCGGTGGCGAGGCGGGCCGCGCCTCGCCTGCGTACGAACAGTTCAGAGAACGAAGCAAACACCAAATTCCCCTTCGAGCAGGACCCGTTGACGTGGGGGGACGGTCCCACCTGCAGAATCAGAAGCCTCACCGGACACAAAGGTCCCGAGAGCCATGTCCGGCATCCTAGGGACGCGGGAGACCTTGCCCGCCGGTCAGACGGTCGGACGAGTGATCCGACTCGGAATCGTTATCGCCGACACCGCCGGCGAGCAGGGCTTATCGACAAATCACCCCTGGTCGTTCGGTGCGCACTCGCCGATAAGCCGCAGTTCAGGCAGGTTTGCTGCTTGACGTCACGTCAAAACAGCTGCGACCAAGCCTGATTGCTCGCGAGCGGCCGCCGCATTCTCCGAACTTTCCGGTGGTGTCTCCCAGTTGGGCTCGGGCTGTGTCTGCGAGAGGGCGGTGGCCTCCGTCTTGCTCGCGCGCCTGAAAGCCGCGGTGCCCCACGCCAGGTCGTGCCCGATCGCCACCGCGTCGATGTCCGCCGACGTCCAGCTCTGCCCCTCGCGTACGTCGGTCCGCACCTTCAGCCTGCCCTGCACGATCACGGGCTCACCGACCGTCAACGACGCCGCCGTGTTCGTGGCCAGCTGGCGGTTGGCCCACACCGTGAAGAAGTTGGTGTGCCCGTCGGTCCACGTGTTCTTCTCGCGGTCCCAGTAGCGCGCGGTCACCGCGAGCCGGAACCTCGCCGACGGGCCGGACGCCATCTCCCGGTACACCGGTTGCGTCGCCACCCTGCCCACCGCGCAGACCATCGTCTCGTTCATCACGAACCCTCCCTCGCCCGGACTACGGCAACACACCGGGCCGACACGCGTACGGGCCCGTCCCGTACGGCTGCGTCTGCCAGACTGCCGCCGTCGGGCCGGGCCCGCTGAGCGCTGTGGACCACCGCCGGCCTGTGGACAACGCCGCCACCCGCAGGGGTGACTGCGGGTGGGCGCCTCAGGAGCGACGGCAACGCCTGCGGCCCGTCACAGCCGCCACTCGCGAAGCCACCACTCCACCCAGCGCGTCACCGGTCCATCCGGCCCCTCACCGGTCCGTCCGGCCCCCACCCGTCCATCCGGCCCCTCACCGGTCCGTCCGACGCCTCACTACTCCACCTGCCTCACCGCCCCCACCCAGCGCCTCACCGCCGTAGCGTCACCGCCCCGCTCCCACCACCCTCCCGTACTGCTCCCTGACCTCCCGGTAGCGCAGCAGCTCCGCCGCCACAGGGTCCAATACCCGGGCCCTGCCGCATCCGGACGCCGCCTCCCGCAACCGGCGTTCCGCCTCCAGGCCGTAGCGCCGGGCCGGGCCGCGGGCCGCCATCCGGCAGCTCCACTCGATGAGCGGGCCGCCGACGATGCCGATCACCATCAGCAGCACCGGCACCCCCAGGTTGGGCGACACGACCCCGATGATCTGGCCCAGCAGCCACAGTCCGCCCAGGAACTGCAGGATCGTCATGGACGCCTGGACCAGTACGGCCACCGGCCACCACCCGGGCCGCGGCGGCCGCCCCGTCGGCACACCCGCACGCACGGTCAGCTCGTCCAGCGCCTCCGGCAACCCCTGTGAGCCGCGCACGGCCGCCTCGCGCACCGCCTGCGCCCAGGGCGCGGGAAGCCCGGCCGAGGCCCGGTCGGCCACCGTCCGCACCGCCTGCTCGACCCGCTGACGGGCGGTCGCCTCCTCGTCGGCCTGCGTGCGCCCGGGCAGCCGGCCCGTGGTGGGCTCGCCGCGGTCCTGGTACCAGCGCCACAGCCGCAGCCAGGGCGTGCCGCAGGCCCGGTTGGCGTTGCGCAGCCACGCCCGCTCGGCCGCCTCGCCCGCCGCCGTGGCGCCCACCGCGTCCGCGAGCCGGTCGGAGAACTCCTCCCGGGCCTGTTCGCTGAGTCCGGTCCGCCGCTGGGTGGCGTAGACGGGCCACAGCCGGGCCGCGGCGATGTCCACATCGGCCGAGATACGACGGTTCGCCGCCCCGCGCTCCGAGACGAACTGGCCGAGAGCCTCGCGCAGTTCCCCCACGCCGTCCCCGGTGAGCGCGGACAGCGCGAGCACGGTCGTACCCGGTTCGCCGTACTCCCCGAGGGCGATGCCATCCTCGTCGAGGAGCCGCCGCAGATCGTCGAGGACCTGCTCGGCGGCCTCCCCGGGCAGCCGGTCGATCTGGTTGAGGACGACGAACATGACCTCGGCGTGGGCCGCCATCGGCCGCAGATAGCGCTCGTGGAGGACGGCGTCGGCGTACTTCTCCGGGTCGACGACCCAGATGACCGCGTCGACGAGCGCCAGGATGCGGTCCACGTGCTGACGGTGCTGTACGGCCGCCGAGTCGTGGTCGGGCAGGTCGATCAGGACGAGTCCGCGCAGCGGCGACTCGCCGTCCCCGGACGGCAGCGGGCGGCGGCGCAGCCGGGGCGGGATGCCGAGCCGTTCGATGAGGCCGGCACCCCCGTCGCTCCAACTGCACGCGATGGGCGCCGCGGTGGTGGGACGGCGTACACCCGTCTCCGAGATGGTCACCCCCGCGAGCGCGTTGAACAGCTGCGACTTGCCGCTTCCGGTGGCGCCCGCGATGGCGACGACGGTGTGCTGCCCGGAGAGCCTGCGCCGCGCGGACGCCTCGTCGAGCACCCGGCCGGCCTGCGACAGCGTCCGGCTGTCGAGCCGGGTGCGGGAGAGTCCCACCAGTTCGCGCAGCGCCTCGAGCCGGGAGCGCAACGAAGCCTCGTACACCAGTGGTGTCACCGTCGGCGGGACGGCGGAGCGGCTGTCCGTCATGGGGAACCGGTCTCCTTCGGCTGTCTCGTTGACCCGGCGAGCGATGAGCCCGTCGTCCCAGGTCTCGGTGGAGTCGGTGCGAGCCGCGCGCTCCCCGGCCGGGGCACTCCGGTCGGCGGTGCCTGCCGTCTTGCGGGCGTCGTCGTCCGGCTGATCGGCGTGCTCGGTGGGGTCCTGGTCAGTGACGGCGGTCACCGGTCACCTCTCCTTCTGCAGTACGGACAGCGCGGCGATGAGTTCGGCCTGTGGCTCGGGGTGGACCTCCAGCGCGTCGAGCGGGGCGAGCCGGCGCTCGCGTTCGGCGTGCAGGACGCGGTCCACGTGCTCGGTGAGCAGCCGCCCCGCCCGGTCGCGCAGCCGCAGCGCGCCATGGGCGCCGATCCGCTCGGCGAGGCCCTCCCCGGCCATCCGGCCCCGGCGGCCGCCCAGCAGGGAGGTGGCGACCAGGGCGGCGACCACTTCGGGGTCGGGCGCGAGGGTGCGGTCGAGTTCGCGCACCTCGTCCTCGGCGTGCTCCTCCAGCTCCCGCCGCCATCGCCGTACGGCCAGCCCGATGCGTTGCTCGGCGCTGTCCGCCCCCGAGTCGCGTGCGGCGAGTTCCGGGGCGGCGGACGCCGGTTCGCGCCGCCAGGCGTCGTCGACGCGCTCGTCGGCGGCGGTGACGGCGCACAGCAGCAGCGCGCTGAGGCTCTCCACGAGCGCGTCGAGCAGTTCGGCGGCGGTGCAGTCCAGGGGGAAGGCGCGCCACCGCTTGAGCGCGTCCCCGGCGAGGACCGCGCCGCTCTGCAACCGGCTCCGCACGCGCGTGTGCTCGCTGTCGTACGCCATCTCGACGGCGGAGGTGAGCCGCAGAGCGGCGGCGTACTGCGCGGCGGCGGCACCGGCCAGTGCGGGCATGCGGGACTTGAGGGAGTCGAGGACGCCGTACGCCGTGCGGGCGAGGACGTGCTGCCGGGCCACGGGGTCCTGGGCCTGGTGGATCAGCCAGGTGCGCAACTGGGCGACGGCGGAGGCCGGCAGGAGCCCGCCGCCCCAGGCGGACTCGGGCAGTTCGGGCACGGTGAAGCGCGGCACCTCGCCGAGCCCGGCCTTGGTGAGCAGGGCCCCGTACTGCCGTGACACCTCGTTCACCACCTGGTGGGGCACACGGTCGAGCACGGTCACGAGGGTGACGTCGTACTCCTTGGCGGTGCGCAGCATGTGCCAGGGGACGGCGTCGGCGTAGCGGGCGGCGGTGGTGACCATGACCCAGATGTCGGCGGCGCAGATGAGTTCGGCGGCCAGGACCCGGTTGTCGGAGACCAGGGAGTCGATGTCGGGGGCGTCGAGGAGGGCGAGGCCGGGCGGGAGAGTCTCGGCGGTCTCGACGCGCAGCACGCGCGCGGGGTTCTCGCCGGGGAGCAGCAGGTCCTCGGTGTTTTCCTGCTGGGGCACCCACACGCGCGTGAGATCGGGCAGCACCCTCATCCCGCTGAACCAGTGGTGGTCCTCCGGATGGCTGACCAGGACGGGGGTGCGTGTCGTCGGCCGCAGCACGCCCGCCTCACTGACCCGCCGTCCCACGAGGGAGTTCACGAGCGTCGATTTCCCGGCTCCGGTCGACCCGCCCACGACGGCCAGAAGCGGCGCTTCGGGGTCCCGCAAGCGGGGCACCAAGTAGTCGTCGAGCTGCGCGAGGAGTTCGTCGCGGTTGGCACGCGCGCGTGGGGCCCCCGCCAGGGGCAGCGGGAAGCGTGCGGCGGCGACACGGTCGCGCAGGGCGGAGAGTGCGTCGAGCAGCTGAGGCCGTACGTCCAAGGTCACCACATGTGAAGAATGCCCAATTTTAGGGGAATTCTGAAGCATATGAGCATGTCTGCGCGCCGATAGAACACAAGGGACGGAAGGGACGACTGGGACACGGGCACACTCCAGGCATAACGAGTGCACAACACCCGATGCCTCTGACGCCAAAAGCGGTGCACGATTCGTACCTGCCTGCGATTATCAGGACCGCTTCACCGAACCTCCACATCGAGCCACGGAGGCGAAGCAACAGGGACATGGACGCGGGAGCCCTATCCTTGTCCCCGGCAACGTCACGGTTCGGCCCACACCCGGGCACCAGGACAGAGGCCACCACACCCGGCCCCCGTAGCTCAGTGGATAGAGCAGGCGCCTTCTAAGCGCTTGGCCGCAGGTTCGAGTCCTGCCGGGGGCGCAAGTCTCCGCCCTCCCGTTTGGGAGGGCTTTTTGCTGGTCAGGGTGCATGCGAGCCGGTGCGACAAAGCCCCGGACGTTCTCTCGATGATCAAGAGCTGGGCTTTGCGGGTCGCCGTGTCGGATACCTGTCGAGGTGAGAGCCCATCCACCTCCTGCAAGGGGACGGTGGGCTGGCAGCATCTGCGCCATGGACCAAGCTTTGAAGACCTTGGAGCACGAGTTCCGTTCCGAGCCCGGGAGCTTCCTGCTGGGACTGCGAGGCGATTTGGTCTGGGATCGAGACGCCTTCTCCCGGCTGGAGAAAGCCATGCGCACTGTCTGTGAACGCTGGCAGGAAGCCGAGGAGCTTCCCCGCTGGCTGGCCGAGGGCTACTACCACGTGGCCACGGACGTCCCCTCGTGGACGGCGCACCCCAACTTCCCTCGCCCGGAACCGGCGGACTACTACACCGCATGCATCGAACGGCTGACGGATCTGGCGGACTGGTTCTTCCGAGGGTGGCACGCCTACATGGAGCCGCACACCTGGTCGGATCTTTAGGAAGCGAGACCGCCTCTGACCGCTTCGTGCCGCTCGACGAGTCCCGAGGTGAATCGCGTCGTGAGTTCCCTGGTGAACAGGGCCAGTCGCGGCACTAGACCAGACCGGGACATCTTGCACCGGGGCCCACCCCCACCGCTTGGGGACGAAGACGAAGGGGTCGGCGCGAGGCGGTGTCGAGGTTCTGCCACTTTCCGCAGCCACAGAGCACGCGCGATCATGGCGGCCGAAACCGAACCCGACCCGAACCCTGCACCGTGAAAGGGGCAAGCCGTGGGGCTGCGATGCGCTGTTCTGGACGACTTTCAGAAGGTGGCGACCGAGGTCGCCGACTGGACGGGGATCGCGGACGACGTGGACGTCGTGACCTTCGATCGGCACATCGAAGGCGAGGACGACCTCGTCGCCGCCCTGGCCGGTTTCGACATCGTCGTGACCCTGCGCGAACGCGTGCCGTTCCCCGGGTCGCTGATCGCCCGGCTGCCCCGGCTGAAACTGATCGTCGCCTCCGGCATGCGCAACTCCGTCATCGACTACGCAGCCGCCGAGGCCCACGGCGTCACGGTGTGCGGCACGGCCAGTTCCTCCACCCCGCCGGTCGAACTGACCTGGGCGCTGCTGCTCGGCCTCGCACGCGGGCTCGTCGAGGAGAGCAACGCCCTGCGCTCCGGCGGCCCCTGGCAGAGCACCGTCGGTGCCGATCTGCACGGCCGGCGTCTCGGGCTGCTCGGCTTGGGGAAAATAGGCAGCCGAGTCGCCCAGGTCGGGCTCGCCTTCGGCATGCGGGTCGGGGCCTGGAGTCAGAACCTCACCCGGGAACGTGCCGACGAGGTCGGCGTGGAACTCGCCCCCTCCAAGGAGGCGCTGCTGACGGACAGCGACTTCGTGTCGGTCCACCTCGCCCTCGGCGACCGCACCCGCGGCCTGCTCGGCCGGTCCGAACTCGCCCTCCTCAAGCCGTCCGCCTACCTGATCAACACCTCACGCGCGGCGATCGTCGACCAGGACGCTCTGCTCGACGCCCTGCACGCGGGCCGTATCGCCGGTGCCGGCGTGGACGTCTTCGACATCGAGCCCCTTCCCGCGGACCACCCGATGCGCACGGCACCCCGCCTCCTCGCGACGCCGCACCTCGGCTACGTCTCCCAGGCCAACTACGCGACGTACTACGGTCAGGCGGTCGAGAACATCCGCGCGTTCCTCGCGGGCGCGCCCGTACGACGGCTGCCTTAAACACGCCCGTCGGGCGCAGCACGCGAGCGGTGGCGACCCTCTGCATACGCGAATGGCCGGGACCCGGTACCGGGTCCCGGCCATCGCTGACCGACGGGTGGGCTTACGAGACGGGCGCCGACGTGAACAAGGGCGCCACGGCTGTCTCGGACGTCAGGAGTCCTTGCCACCGATGACGACATTGCTGCTGCAGCCCTCGCTTGAACAGCTCTGCGCCTGGCTCGTAACGACGTGGACGTTTCCGTTTCTGTCGCGGTATACGGCCTCGTGCACGCAGCGGACATTCCCCTTGCCGTCATCGACGCACTTGCCAGAGCCACTGGACCCGCCCGAGCCGTCAAGGGCGAAGGCCTGGCCGGCCCCGGCTCCGAGGAGAGCCACGCTCCACAGAACCCCCGCTACGACTGCGATCCTCTTTGCATTCGGCATGTCCATACTCCTTTACGGCGATTCCCCGAGTGGACGACGGGGACCTTCGAAAACTTGCATCGGCAAAAGCCGGGGGCGGGCCCCGGGGCCCGAAACATCGTTCGAGTCTCGAGGCCCGCCCGGGTCACCTGTTCAGTGACCGCCGCCGAGAGCAAAGGCGTTGGTGCAGGACACCGACTTGCTCTGGTCAACAGGCTGGTTCGCCAGGATGTCCAGGACCTGGACATTGATGCGGCCGATGTTGAGGACGCCCGACTGGCTCTCGTTGCCGCACGTGTTGGACTGCTTGGTGTCCACCTCGAGCGACCCGTCGCCGGCCTGGCTGACGCCGGCGCCGAGGAAGGTGACGGTGCCGAGCGCGGCCATGACGACCGCGGCCTTCTGGAACTTGCGCATTACCTCTCCGTTTCTTACGTCGCACACGGTCCGTGATGGACCGCCTACCGACAGTGTTAAACCTAGGAGACGTTCGCGGCTTTTGACAGGCGAAACGCCGAGTCGCGCCATTTTCTTGAAATGCCCGTGAGGGACCCACGGCGACGCCGACGACCGGCGGGCCCGCACAACAGCGAGCGGGCCCCGCGTCCGG
>NZ_JBEOXI010000117.1:0-25235 GCF_040296465.1 Streptomyces sp. NPDC002130 | reverse complement strand
GACTCCTCCTGCCGCCCGAACACCTTCACCAGGGCGTGCCCGGTGTACATCTCCTCGACTCCCTCCTCCGCCTTGCAGCTCCACGCGCCAGGCCCCGCTCACCGGCGCTGAAAGAATCCGCCGATCCCCTGCGGCCCGATCCAAACGACCGGCCCTAGCCCGCCGTTCGGATCCCGCCGCGCGCCCCGGGTCAGAACCCGGCCGGCTCGGTGTACACCCCCCACTCGTCCCGCAGCACGCCGCAGATCTCCCCGAGCGTGGCCTCGGCCCGTACCGCGTCGAGCATCGGCTCGATCATGTTGGCGCCGTTGCGGGCGGCGGCCAGCATGGCGTCGAGCGCGGTGCGCACCGCGGCGTCGTCACGGGCCGTCTTGCGCCCGCCGAGCGTGCGGACCTGCTCGCGCTCCACCTCGTGGCTGACCCGCAGGATCTCCAGGTCCCCGGTCACCGACCCGTCGTGACAGTTCACGCCGACGACCCTCTTGTCGCCCTTCTCCAGCGCCTGCTGGTACCGGAACGCCGACTCGGCGATCTCCCCGGTGAACCAGCCGTCCTCGATCCCGCGCAGGATCCCGGAGGTGATCGGGCCGATGGGGTGCTGCCCGTCGGGGTGCGCCCGCAGACCGCGCTCCTTGATCCGGTCGAAGATCTTCTCCGCGTCCGCCTCGATGCGGTCGGTCAGCTGCTCGACGTACCAGGAACCGCCCAGCGGGTCGGCCACGTTGGCGACGCCGGTCTCCTCCATCAGCACCTGCTGCGTGCGCAGCGCGATCTCCGCGGCCTGCTCGCTCGGCAGGGCGAGGGTCTCGTCGAGCGCGTTGGTGTGCAGCGAGTTCGTCCCGCCGAGCACGGCCGCCAGCGCCTCCACGGCCGTCCGTACGACGTTGTTGTACGGCTGCTGCGCGGTGAGGGACACGCCCGCGGTCTGCGTGTGGAAGCGGAGCCACTGCGCCTTCTCGGACTTCGCGCCGTAGACGTCGCGCATCCAGCGGGCCCAGATGCGGCGGGCGGCGCGGAACTTGGCGATCTCCTCGAAGAAGTCGACGTGCGCGTCGAAGAAGAAGGACAGGCCGGGCGCGAAGACGTCCACGTCCAGCCCGCGCGACAGGCCCAGCTCGACGTACCCGAACCCGTCCGCCAGGGTGTACGCCAGCTCCTGCGCGGCCGTCGACCCGGCCTCGCGGATGTGGTAGCCGGAGACGGACAGCGGCTTGTAGGCGGGGATGCCGGCCGCGCAGTACTCCATGAGGTCGCCGATGAGCCGCAGATGCGGCTCGGGCTGGAAGAGCCACTCCTTCTGGGCGATGTACTCCTTGAAGATGTCCGTCTGGAGCGTGCCGTTGAGGACGGACGGGTCGACGCCCTGCCGTTCGGCGGCGACCAGGTACATGCAGAAGACAGGGACGGCCGGACCGCTGATGGTCATCGACGTCGTGACGTCACCCAGTGGGATGTCCTTGAACAGGACCTCCATGTCGGCCGCCGAGTCGATGGCGACGCCGCAGTGCCCGACCTCGCCCAGCGAGCGCGGGTCGTCGGAGTCGCGGCCCATGAGCGTCGGCATGTCGAAGGCGACCGAGAGCCCGCCTCCGCCGTTGCGGAGGATCGTCTTGTAGCGCTCGTTGGTCTGCTCGGCGTTGCCGAACCCGGCGAACTGCCGGATGGTCCACGTCCGCCCCCGGTAGCCGGTCGCGTACAGGCCACGGGTGAAGGGGTACTCCCCCGGCCAGCCGATCCGGTCGAACCCGTCGTAGGTGTCACCGGGCCGGGGCCCGTACACCGGCTCCACCGGGTCGCCGGAGAGCGTGGTGAAGTCGGCCTCGCGCTTACGCGCGGCGTCGTACCGGGCCTGCCAGCGGCGGCGGCCCTCGTCGATGGCGTCAGCGTCCATACCCTCGAATTTACTTGGACGTCCTAGTAAATGTCGATGGCTGACGGGAGAGACCCGGCGAACGGGTGAGAACGACCGCCGCACGCGTGCGTGCGGCGGGGGTGCTCGCGTTCGGCTACGCCTTGACGGGGGCGGGCGCGTCCTCGGCGATCCGGCCCTCCAGCTCGCGGCTGATCCGGCGCTCCACGAAGAACGCGGCCGTCGGAACGGTTCCGGCGAGCAGCACCCACAGCTGCTTGCCGACCGGCCACTTCGCCTTGGAGCCCAGGTCGAAGGCGAAGATCAGGTACACGACGTACAGCCAGCCGTGCGCGATGCTGACGACGCGCGTGAAGTCGGCCGCGCCGTTCAGGTCGAGCACATACTTGCCGATCATGCCGAAGGTCAGCAGGACCAGCAGCACGCCGGTGACGTAGGCCATCACGCGATAGCGGGTCAGCACGCTCTTTTTCATGCAGTCGAGCGTAACGACCCGTTCCGGCAGATCTTGCCCCGGGTCACTCCTCTTCGAAGTCGCCCGCAGCGACGCGCAGCGGCCGCAGCATCGCGAAGATCTCCGCGCATTCCTCGGCGTCGTAGACCCCGAGCCCGAAGTCCATCGCCATCAGGTCGCGGGTGGCCGACTCGACGACCTCGCGGCCCTTGCCGGTGATGCTGGCGAGGGTGCCGCGGCCGTCGTTCGGGTTGGGCCGTTTGGCGACCAGACCCGACTTCACCAGCCGGTCCACGGTGTTCGTCACGGAGGTGGGGTGCACCATGAGCCGCTCGCCGATCTTGGACATGGGCAGCTCGCCGGACTTGGAGAAGGTGAGCAGCACCAGCGCCTCGTAGCGCGCGAACGTCAGCCCGTACGGCCTGACCACCGCGTCCACCTCGGCGAGGAGGATCTGCTGGGCCCGCATGATCGAGGTGATCGCGGCCATGGACGGCACGTTTCCCCAGCGCTGCTTCCAGCGTTCGTCGGCGCGCGCGATCGGATCGAAGGAGAGACTGAGCGGCTTCGGCACGAACCCGACCTTACCGGCCGGTCACATGGTGGTCAGCCCCGTCTCGCCCTTCGGGCGCGGGCATCGGCTCCGCGGGCCGCCGTTCTCGGCGGCTACTCGGCGAGGTGCCGCTCCACGGTCTCCACCTTGGACGTGAGGCCGTCCGTCACACCCGGGCGGATGTCCGCCTTGAGGACGAGGGAGACCCGGGGCGCGCGGCGCTCGACCGCGGCGACCGCGCGCCGGACGACGTCCATGACCTCGTCCCACTCCCCTTCGACGGAGGTGAACATCGCGTCGGTGCGGTTCGGCAGTCCGGACTCACGCACCACCCGTACGGCGTCGGCGACGTACTCCCCCACGTCCTCGCCGACGCCGAGCGGCGTCACGGAGAAGGCGACGATCACGCGCCCACCACGCCTTCCTTGCGCGCCCGCGTCGCGATGACCGCGTCCTCGGCCTCACGCCGGAGCCTGCGCTCGGCGAAGAACCCGCCGGCGGGCAGCACCGAGAGGACGAAGTACAGCGCGGCGGTCTTCAGCGACCACTTCGCCCGGTTCCACGCGTCGGCCCAGAAGATCACGTACAGGACGAAGAGCCCACCGTGCACCGCGCCCATCACCGGCACGGCGTTGAAGTCCGTGGTCCGCTTCAGCACGGAGCAGACCAGCAGGAGGAGGAAGGAGATCGCCTCGGGGGCCGAGACCAGGCGGAGGCGGCGGATGGCGGTGGCGGTCTTGAGGTCCACGGGTCACCTTCGGTGGGAGTTACGCGGCGGTCTGGTCGATCGAATACGGCTTGCACGGGTCCGATGGTTTGTGAACGCGCGCACAAGCGTCCCGCCCATTGTGGCAAACCGCCGCGGGCACTCCGGCCCGGGGTCCGCCTCCCCCGCCGGCCCGGCGGACCCTAGGGGAGCGGTCAGGGTCGTTCTCCACCCACAGGCTCTGTCCGCGGGGCCCGGCCTGCGGATACCTTCCAGTCGTGGCGATGTTCCGACTTCAGAGCAGCAAGGTGCTCGCCGTCGACATGACCGGAGACGCCGTCAAGGCGAAGAACGGCTCGATGGTCGCGTACGACGGGGAGATGGCCTTCAAGAAGCTCAGCGGCGGCGGCGAGGGGATCCGGGGAATGGTGACCCGGCGGCTGACCGGTGAGCAGATGACGTTGATGGAGGTGAAGGGGCGCGGGACCTGCTGGTTCGCGGACCGCGCCTCCGAGATAAACCTGGTCAGCGTCCAGGGCGACAAGCTCTACGTCGAGTCGAGCAACCTGCTCGCGACCGACGGCGGGCTGCGCACGGGCACGGAGTTCACGGGCCTGCGCGGCGCCTCGCAGGGCAACGGGCTGTTCACGACGACCGTCGAGGGCCACGGCCAGGCGGCGATCATGTCGGACGGCCCGGCGGTGGTACTGCGGGTGAGCGCGCAGTACCCGCTGACCGTCGACCCGGGGGCGTACGTGGCGCACCAGGGGAACCTGCGGCAGTCCTTCCAGTCCGGTGTGACGTTCCGCACGCTGCTCGGGGAGGGCGGCGGCGAGGCGTTCCAGATGCGGTTCGAGGGGGACGGTCTGGTGTACGTGCAGCCGAGCGAGCGGAACACGATCGCGGGGGACGTGTGACATGGCCTTCCGGGAGATCAACGGAAAGATGGTCGAGGCGACGGTCGTGCCCGGGCAGCGGCTGTTCAGTCAGCGCGGGGCGATGCTCGCGTACAAGGGCGAGGTGTCGTTCACGCCCAACACGGCGGGCGGCCAGGGCGGGATCATGTCGATGATCGGCCGCCGGGTCGCCGACGAGGACACCCCGCTGATGACGGTCGAGGGCAGCGGCACGGTCCTGTTCGGGCACGGCGGCCACCACATCCAGGTGATCCAGCTCGCCGGCGACACGCTGTACGTCGAGGCGGACCGCCTGCTGGCCTTCGAGGGCTCGCTCCAGCAGGGCACGATGTTCCTGGGCTCGCAGGGCGGCGTGATGGGCATGGTGCGCGGCCAGGTCAGCGGCCAGGGGCTGTTCACGACCACGCTGAAGGGGCACGGGTCCGTGGCGGTCATGGCCCACGGCGGCGTCATCGAGATCCCGATCAGCCCGCAGCGGCCGGTCCACGTGGACCCGCAGGCCTACGTCGCCCACCACGGCGACGTCCGCAACAAGCTGTCCACGGCACTGGGCTGGCGGGACATGGTGGGCCGCGGCTCGGGCGAGGCCTTCCAGCTGGAGCTCAGCGGCAGCGGTGCGGTGTACGTCCAGGCGTCGGAGGAGAAGCTGTGAGCACGTACGGAACCCCGGGCGCCGGCCCCGTGGTCTTCGACCCGGCGACGCTGCCTCCGGACGACAACGTCAACCCCTACACCTTCTGCGTGGAGCTCAAGGGGAGCCAGTGGTTCCTGCAGAAGGGGAAGATGATCGCCTACTACGGCTCGATCGACTTCAACGGCGTCGGACACGGCCGGCTGGACCGTCTCGTGCGCACCTCGTTCCATTCGCCACTGCACGCGAGCGACTGGGTCGTGGCCGAGGGCTCGGGCAAGATGCTCCTCGCCGACCGGGCCTTCGACGTCAATTCGTACGACCTCGAGGACGGCAATCTGACCATTCGCTCGGGCAACCTGCTCGCTTTTCAGCCAACTCTGGCACTGAAGCAATCAATCGTGCCGGGTTTTCTGACCCTCATCGGAACCGGAAAGTTCGTGGCCGCGTCCAACGGACCGGTGGTGTTCATGGAACCCCCGATCCGGGTCGACCCCCAGGCCCTGGTCGGCTGGGCCGACTGCCCCTCCCCGTGCCACCACTACGACCACGGGTACATGACCGGCGTCATGGGCGGTCTACGTGCGCTGACGGGCCTCGGAGGCGCCTCCGGCGAGGAGCACCAGTTCGAGTTCGTCGGCGCCGGGACGGTGCTGCTCCAGTCGTCCGAGACCCTGATGGCCGAGCAGGCCACGGGGACCGTTCCGCATCAGGCCGGCGTGCCCGGCGGCGGGGCGCACAGCCCCCAGGCGGGGCAGTCCGGCGTACCGCGTCTTCCCGGACAGCTGGGCGACCTCCAGCGTCGCTTCGGGCTGTGAGCGGTAGTCTGCGGAGTGTGACATCGAACGCCTACGCACCCGTGTTCGGCAGGTGTGCGCTGTCACACGGAAACCCTCACTAGTTCGCCTTTCAACATTTTAGGTAGACTTCATTCATGGAGACCGAGACGGCCACCCGCTGGCTGACCGATGCGGAGCAGTGCGCCTGGCGCACCCACCTGGAGGTCAACAGGCTGTTGACGTACCAGCTCGAGAAGGACCTGCAGCCGTTCGGCCTGACAATGAACGACTACGAGATCCTGGTGAATCTCTCCGAGTCCCCGGACCAGAGGATGCGGATGAGCGACCTCGCCTCCGCCACCCTCCAGTCCAAGAGCCGCCTCTCGCACCAGATCACGCGCATGGAGAACGCGAACCTGGTCCGGCGGGAGAACTGCGAGTCGGACCGCCGGGGCCTCTACGCGGTCCTCACCGACCACGGCATGGCGACGATGCAGAAGGTCGCGCCCCACCATGTGGCGTCCGTGCGCAGGCACTTCATCGACCTGCTGTCCCCCGAGGCCCTGACCGAGCTCGACAAGGGCCTCAAGCCCATCGCGGAGCACCTGCGCGGACAGCGCGGGCGCCCGTAGCCGGACACCCCCCTAGGCGAGCGGCAGGCGGAGTTCGAACAGGGCTCCGCCTGCGGGTCCCCGCCCGGCCGTGAGGGTGCCGCCGTGCCGGACGGCGACGTCCCGGGCGATGGCGAGCCCCAGCCCGGCTCCGCCGTCGTCGCGGCTGCGGGCGGCGTCCAGCCGGACGAACCGTTCGAAGATCCGCTCCCGGTCAACGTCGGGCACGCCGTCACCGTCGTCGGCCACCCCGACCACGGCCCGGTCGCCCTCGCGCCGCACACTCACGCTGACGGCCTCCCGGGCGTGCCGCTGGGCGTTGTCGAGCAGATTGGCGAGCACCCGCCCCAGCTGCCCCCGCGACCCGGCCACCTCCACCGGCTCCGCGTCCACGGTGACACCCGTTCGGTCCTCGGCCTGCTCCCGGGCGAGTCCGGCGAGGTCGACCTTCGCCTCACTGGGCCGCTCCCCCGCGTCCAGCCGGGCGAGGAGCAGCAGATCGGCCGCCAGCCGCTGCAGCCGGACGGTGTCCTCCACCGCCCCGTCGAGGTCCAGCAGCTCGGGGTGCGCGGCGGCCACCTCCAGTTGCGTCCGCAGCGAGGCGATCGGACTGCGCAGCTCGTGGGAGGCGTCGGCTACGAACCGCCGCTGCCGCTCCACGGACGTCTCCAGCGCCGCGAGCGTCTCGTTGGTGGTGCTGGCGAGCCGGGCGATCTCGTCGTGCGTGTCCGGCTCCGGAACGCGCCGTGCGAGGTCCTCGGAGTGGGTGATCGCGGCCATCTCGCGCCGGATCCCCTCCACGGGCCGCAGGGCCCGCCGGGTGACCAGCCAGGTCACGGCCGCGACGACGCCGAGCAGCAGCGGAAAACCGATCAGCATCACCGTCAGCGCGGTCCGCACGGCCCCGTGCTCGGCGGCCAGCGGGGAACCGGCGTAGACCTTGAGGTGCCCGCGGTCGTGGGTCTCCACCTCGACGGCGGCGAAGCGGTAGTCCTCCGCGTCGCCGTCGATCGTCGCGGACCCGTTGCTGAAGACACTCTCCCCGGAGATCTCACCGGGTTCGAGGGCCTCGCCCGCGTCCTCGGAGTCGTCATCGTCATCAGCCGTGGGCCTCGCCGCCGGCTGCGGCTTCACCCGCCCGGTGTCGGTCCCGCTGATCTTCTCCAGATCCTCACTGGCCGCGACCAGCCGCCCGTGCTCGTCCAGGACCTGCACCGGCCCGTCGTCGCCGTCGAGGCCGGAGAGCTTGTCGTACGGCGTTCCGGCGGCGAGCTCGGAGGCGACCGCCCGCGCGGAGCGCTCCGCCTGCGTACCGGCCTCGCCGATCAGGTTGGACCGCAGGGACAGCAGCACGGCGGCCCCGGCGGCGACGAGCGCCACCGCGACCACGAGCGTCGCTCCCAGCGTGGCCCGCGCCCGGACGGACCCGAACAACCGCCTCACGGTGACGTCTCCAGCCGGTAGCCGGCCCCGCGCACGGTCCGGATCAGCCCCGCCCGCAGCTTCCGCCGCAGCGTGCTGACGTACACCTCGACGATGTTCGGATCACCCTCGTACGCGAAGTCCCAGACGTGCTCCAGGATCTCGGACTTGGACACCACCTCGCCGGCCCGCAGCACGAGCTGCTCCAGCACGGAGAACTCCTTGGCGGTCAGGGCGATCTCCTCGTCACCGAGGAACACCCGGCGCGCCGCGGTGTCCACCTTCAGATCGCCGTGCACATGCACGGGTGAAGCCCCGGCCCCCTGCCCCCGCCGCCGCAGCAGCGCCTTGACCCGGGCGACGAGCACGACGTACGAGAACGGCTTGGTCAGATAGTCGTCCGCGCCGGTGTCGAGCCCCTCGGCCTCGTCGTACTCGCCGTCCTTGGCGGTCAGCATCAGGATCGGCACCTCGTGCCCGGCGGCGCGCAGGGCGGCGCAGACCCGGTAGCCGTTGAGGCCCGGCAGCATGATGTCGAGGATGACCAGGTCGTACGTACCCTCCGAGGCCTGGTGCAGCCCTTCCCGGCCGTCGTGGACGACGTCCACGGCGTACCCCTCGGCCGTCAGGCCCCTGGCGAGCGACAGGGCCAGCCGCTTCTCGTCCTCCACGATCAACAGGCGCATGCGTAAAGAGTGGCAAAGGGAAGCTGAAGATCACTTCAGGGGGCTTCAGGTTCCTCTCAGCCTCCGTCGGCCAGAGTCGAAGACGTCGAAAACGAAACGACTCGGGAGGAATCCGCATGAAGCGCAACATCGTGATCGCCGCTGTGACCGCCGCCGCTCTGATCGGAGGCGGTACGGCCACGGCCCTCGCGACCACGGGAGACGACGGCGGCTCGGCGCGGCAGGCGGCCAACACCCAGCTGTCGAAGGACGACGCGCAGGACGATCGCGACGACCGGGACGACGACGCGGCCCGGGCCGCCTCCGCGGACGTCACGGCGTCCGAGGCCATCGCCTCCGCGCTGAAGCACACGTCGGGCACGGCGGTCTCCGCCGAGCTGGACGACGAGGACGACAGCGACAAGGTGACCTGGACGGTCGACGTCCTGTCCGGCGACAACACCTGGCACAGCGTGAGCGTCGACCCGTCCAACGGCAAGGTCCTGGGCTCGCAGAGCGACGACGAGGACGACACGGCGCAGGTGCGGGCGGCTCTGAAGGGCTCGTCGGTGACCGCAGAGGAGGCCGCGAAGGCCGCCGCCGGCAAGGGCGTCGTGACCTCGGTCGACCTCGACGAGGACGGCACGAACAGCTCCTGGGAGGCCGAGACCCGCAAGTCCGGCGGGTCCGAGCAGGACTGGAAGATCGACCTCAAGTCCGCCAAGGTCACTGCGGACCGGTCGGACGCCCAGGACGACGACGACTCGGACGACCAGGACTGACCGCCCCTGCCTGCTCCCGTCCGCCCCGGTGTCCATGCGGACGCCGGGGCGTCGTGCACCCCCGGTGCAGCGGGGTGACCGCGCCGGCTGAACTCTGCGCACTCGTGCTGGGCGTAGAGGCTGAGCCCGGGGGGGTCCGCAACCCGGCGGCGCGGGGTGCCGCTGCGCCCACCCTCCCCCAAGCTCTCGGCTTCGCTCGAGCAGGGGGGACCCCCATCGCCCCCAGCGGCACGCATGCCCGCAGCCAGGCGCGCTACGACGCGCCCGCAGCCGCCGGCCGTCGCAAGGGGCCGTGTCGGGGGGTGTCCGCCCGCAGCGGTTGTCGCGTCAACGCACAGTCAGTCGGCGTACAAGCCCATCGCGACGTTCCGAGGACGGACACCCCCCGGCGCGGCTCCGACCCACCACCCGGCGCGAGGCGAGGACGCGCACCCCCACCGAAGCAGCCACAGGCCGCCGCAGGCACCGCCCCACTCAGCGATCGACGAAGACGCAACCAGCTCAGCCCTCCGTCAACCCCGCGACCAGCTCGTCAGCCGCCCGGTAAGGATCCAGCTCACCCGCGATGATCCGCTCCGCCAGCGCCCCGAGCCGCCGGTCCCCGTGCAGGTCCCCGATCCGCTCCCGCAGCGCCGTCACCGCGATCGTCTCGACCTCCCGCGACGCCCGGGACAGACGCCGCTCCGCGAGCACACCCCGCTCCTCCGTCCAGGCCCGGTGCTTCTCCAGCGCCTCGACGACCTCGTCGACGCCCTCCCCCCGCGCGGCGACCGTCTTCACGATCGGCGGCCGCCAGTCACCCGGCCCCCGGGACTCCCCCAGCCCCAGCATGTGGTTCAGCTCGCGAGCCGTCGCATCCGCCCCGTCCCGGTCCGCCTTGTTCACGACGTACACGTCGCCGATCTCCAGGATCCCGGCCTTGGCCGCCTGGATCCCGTCGCCCATCCCGGGCGCGAGCAGCACCACGGACGTGTCGGCCTGGGAGGCGATCTCCACCTCGGACTGCCCCACGCCCACCGTCTCGACCAGGATCACGTCACAGCCGGCGGCGTCCAGGACCCGGATCGCCTGCGGGGCGGCCCACGCCAGCCCGCCCAGATGCCCGCGCGTCGCCATCGACCGGATGTACACGCCCGGATCCGACGCGTGCTCCGACATCCGCACCCGGTCCCCGAGCAGCGCACCGCCCGAGAACGGGGACGACGGGTCGACGGCGAGCACGCCGACCCGCTTGTCCTGCTTGCGGTACGCGGAGACCAGCGCCGAGGTCGACGTGGACTTGCCGACCCCGGGCGACCCGGTCAGACCCACCACGTACGCCCCACCCGTCAGCGGCGCGAGCGCCGCCATGACCTCCCGCAGCTGCGGGGACGCCCCCTCCACCAGGGAGATCAGCCGGGCCACGGCCCGCGGCCGGCCTTCCCTGGCCTGGGCCACCAGGGTGGAGACGTCCTGCATCACAGCTCCGTTCAGTTAGGGGACGTACCGGAACTCAGGCCTAGGCCTTGGGCACGCGCACGATCAGCGCGTCACCCTGCCCGCCGCCACCGCACAGCGCGGCCGCACCCACGCCACCCCCACGCCGCTTCAGCTCCAGCGCGAGATGCAGCACCAGACGCGCACCGGACATCCCGATCGGGTGACCCAGGGCAATGGCGCCACCGTTGACATTCACCTTTTCGGTGGACACCCCGAGGTCCTTCATGGACTGCACGGCCACGGCCGCGAACGCCTCGTTGATCTCGATGAGGTCGAGGTCCGAGACCTCCAGGCCCTCCTTCTTCAGCGCGTGCAGGATCGCGTTGGACGGCTGCGACTGCAGCGAGTTGTCCGGCCCGGCCACGTTGCCGTGCGCCCCGATCTCGGCGATCCACTCCAGGCCGAGCTCCTGCGCCTTGGCCTTGCTCATCACGACGACGGCGGCGGCACCGTCGGAGATCTGCGAGGCGGAACCGGCCGTGATCGTCCCGTCCTTGGAGAACGCCGGACGCAGCTTCCCGAGCGACTCCGCGGTCGTGTCACCGCGAATGCCCTCGTCCTTGCTGAAGAGCACCGGGTCGCCCTTGCGCTGCGGGATCTCGACGGGCGTGATCTCGGCCTCGAACAGGCCGTTCTTCTGCGCCGCGGCCGCCCGCTGGTGCGACAGCGCGGCGATCTCGTCCTGCTCGGGCCGCGCGATGCCGAGGCGGGTGTTGTGCTTCTCCGTCGACTCGCCCATGGCGACACCGTCGAAGGAGTCGGTCAGACCGTCGTGGGCCATGGAGTCGAGCATCTGGACGGCGCCGTACTTGTAGCCCTCGCGGGACTTCGGCAGCAGGTGCGGGGCGTTGGTCATGGACTCCTGGCCACCGGCGACGACCACGTCGAACTCACCCGCTCGGATGAGCTGGTCGGCGAGCGCGATGGCGTCGAGGCCGGACAGACACACCTTGTTGATGGTCAGCGCGGGCACGTTCATCGGGATGCCGGCCTTGACCGCGGCCTGACGGGCCGGGATCTGCCCAGCACCGGCCTGGAGCACCTGCCCCATGATCACGTACTGCACCTGGTCGCCACCGATCCCCGCACGGTCGAGGGCGGCCTTGATCGCGAAGCCGCCGAGGTCGGCCCCGGAGAAGGACTTGAGCGAGCCGAGCAACCGCCCCATGGGCGTACGCGCGCCCGCGACGATCACCGAGCTGTTCGCCTCAGAAGTTCCAGAAGACATGAGCTGCGATCCCCTTACCGGCTGCACAGCCGAGGAGTGAACGAGGGTTTACTTCGAATGTACTGAGTGGCACTCCGTGCCGTCATCGGGCCGTCGGTGTGATCGCGCGCACGTTGCGTAACCACCCCGGGGGCGTTGCACTGAATCCATGCTGACGCGAATCGACCACATCGGAATCGCCTGTTTCGACCTCGACAAGACCGTCGAGTTCTACCGTGCCACCTACGGCTTCGAGGTGTTCCACTCCGAGGTCAACGAGGAGCAGGGCGTGCGCGAGGCCATGCTCAAGATCAACGACACGTCCGACGGCGGCGCCTCGTACCTGCAGCTCCTGGAGCCGACCCGCGAGGACTCCACCGTCGCGAAGTGGCTCGCCAAGAACGGGGAGGGCGTCCACCACATCGCTTTCGGTACGGCAGATGTCGACGGTGACGCCGAGGAGATCAAGGGCAAGGGCGTACGCGTGCTGTACGAAGAGCCGCGAGTCGGTTCCATGGGGTCACGGATCACCTTCCTGCACCCGAAGGACTGTCATGGCGTACTGACAGAACTGGTCACTTCGGCGCCTGTTGAGTCACCTGAGCACTGACCCTCGTACATAGGGGCCGGTAGGGTTGGGGGCGGTCGCCGCTCAGTCCAGGGTGACCGCGGTCCCGCCGTGCGACGGCAGGACCACCGGGGTCCGGGTTTCGGGGGACGAGCGTCGGGGCAGCAGCCTCTGCTCCGCCGATGATCTGACACCATTCCCCGGGGGCCCCGTTCGGCGGATGGACGGAGCTCGTTCGGAAAGAGTTGCGACCAGGGGACGGATGGGACCGCGCAGTGCGGGGCTACGAGAGCCAGGAGCGAGAGCCGGCGGCTGACGTCGACCACCTCTCTCGGTTCGAAGCCGAGATGAAGCGGCTGAAGACCGAACGGGAAAAGGCGATCCAGCACGCCGAGGACCTCGGCTACCAGGTCGAGGTGCTGCGCGCCAAGCTGCACGAGGCGCGGCGCACCATCATGTCCCGGCCCTCCTTCGATGGGGGCGACATCGGCTGGCAGGCCGAGCAGTTGCTGCGCAACGCGCAGGTGCAGGCCGACCAGATCCGTGCGGACGCCGACCGGGAGCTGAGCGAGGCCCGGGCGCAGACCCAGCGGATCCTCCAGGAGCACGCCGAGCAGGCGGCCCGGCTCCAGGCGGAGCTGCACCAGGAGGCGGTGACCCGCCGCCAGCAGCTGGACCAGGAGCTGTCCGAGCGCCGCCAGACGGTCGAGTCGCACGTCAACGAGAACGTGGCGTGGGCCGAACAGCTGCGGGCCCGCACCGAGCAGCAGGCACGCCGGCTGCTGGACGAGTCCCGCGCGGAGGCCGAGCAGGCCCTGGCCACCGCCCGCGCGGAGGCCGAGCGGCTGGCCACCGAGGCCCGGCAGCGGCTGACGAGCGCGGCCGAGGAGGCCCGGGCCGAGGCCGAGCAGATCCTGCGCCGCGCCCGCACGGACGCCGAGCGCCTGCTCAACGCCGCCTCCACACAGGCCCAGGAGGCCACGGACCACGCCGAGCAGCTGCGTACGTCGACCGTCACCGAGTCGGAGTCCGCGCGCCGCGAGGCCCAGGAGCTGAGCAAGGCCGCCGAGCAGCGGATGGCCGAGGCCGAGGAGGCGCTGCGCAAGGCGCAGACCGAGTCGGAGAAGCTGCTCACGGAGGCCAAGGAGGCCGCCGCCAAGGCCCTGGCGAGCGCCGAGTCGGCGAACGAGACGCGCACGCGCACCGCCAAGGAGCAGGTCGCCCGGCTGGTCGAGGAGGCCACGAAGGAGGCCGAGAACACCAAGTCCGAGGCCGAGCAGATCGTCGCCGACGCCAAGGCCGAGGCCGAGAAGATCGTCGCGGAGGCCTCCGAGAAGGCCCGCACGCTCACCGCCGAGGAGACCGCGACCCAGCTGTCCAAGGCGGCCAGGACCGCCGAGGAGGTCCTCAACAAGGCGTCGGAGGACGCCAAGAAGACCACGAAGGCCGCCGCCGAGGAGGCCGAGCGGATCCGCTCGGAGGCCGAGGCCGAGGCGGACCGGCTGCGGGCCGAGGCGCACGACATCGCCGAGCAGCTCAAGGGCGCGGCCAAGGACGACACCAAGGAGTACCGCGCCAAGACGGTCGAGCTGCAGGAGGAGGCCCGCCGGCTGCGCGGCGAGGCCGAGCAGCTGCGGGCGGACGCGGTCGACGAGGGCGAGAAGATCCGCGCCGAGGCCCGCAAGGAGGCCGTGGCGCAGATCGAGGAGGCGGCGAAGTCCGCCGAGGAGCTGCTCGCCAAGGCCAAGGCCGATGCGGACGAGCTGCGCACGACGGCCCAGGCGGACAGCGAGAGGGTCCGCACCGAGGCCATCGAGCGGGCGACGACGCTGCGCCGGCAGGCCGAGGAAACCCTGCAGCGCACCCGGCAGGAGGCCGAACGGCACCGCGAGGAGGTCGTCGAGCAGGCCGAGGCGCTCAAGGAGGACGCCGAGCGGGCGGCGCGGGAGCTGCACGAGGAGACCGAGCGGGCCATAGAGGCCCGTCGGGCGGAGGCCGCCGAGGAGCTGACCCGACTCCAGACGGAGGCGGAGGAGCGGCTGACGGCCGCCGAGCAGGCGCTGTCGGACGCCCGTGAGGAGGCCGCGCGGATCCGCCGCGAGGCCTCCGAGGAGAACGAGCGGCTGCGTGCCGAGGCCGCCGAGCGGATCCGTACGCTCCAGCAGCAGGCCGAGGCGGAGGCCGAGCGGCTGCGCGACGAGGCGGTGTCGGACGCGTCGGCGGCGCGTGCCGAGGGCGAGGCCGTCGCCGTACGGCTGCGCTCGGAGGCGGCGAACGAGGCCGAGCGGCTGAAGTCGGAGGCGCAGGAGAGCGCCGACCGGATGCGCGCGGAGGCGCAGTCCGCCGCCGAGCGGCTCGCCATGGAGGCGTCCGAGACGCTGGCCGCCGCCCAGGAGGAGGCCAACCGGCGTCGCCGCGAGGCCGAGGAACTCCTCGGCAGCGCCCGTCAGGAGGCCGACCAGGAGCGCGAGCGGGCCCGCGAGCAGAGCGAGGAGCTGCTGGCCTCGGCGCGCAAGCGCGTGGAGGACGCGCAGACCGAGGCCGTACGGCTGGTCGAGGAGGCCGACCGCCGCGCCACCGAGATGGTGTCGGCGGCCGAGCAGCACGCCCAGCAGGTCCGGGACTCCGTCGCGGGGCTGCACGAGCAGGCCCAGGAGGAGATCACCGGCCTGCGCTCCGCCGCCGAGCACGCGGCGGACCGTACCCGCCGGGAGGCCCAGGAGGAGGCGGACCGGGTCCGTTCCGACGCCTACGCCGAGCGGGAGCGGGCGAGCGAGGACGCGGGCCGGCTGCGGCGCGAGGCGCACGAGGAGTCCGAGGCCGCCAAGGCGCTCGCCGAGCGGACGATGTCCGAGGCGATCTCGGAGGCGGAGCGGATTCGCGCGGACGTCGCCGAGCACGCCCAGCGGGTGCGCACGGAGGCGTCGGACGCGATCGCCGAGGCCGAGCAGAGCGCCTCGCGGACCCGGGCGGACGCCCGGGAGGACGCCAACCGCATCCGCTCGGACGCGGCGACGCAGGCGGACACCCTCATCACCGAGGCCCGCAACGAGGCGGAGCGGCTGACGACGGAGACGGTCCAGGAGACCGACCGGCTGCGGATGGAGACGGTCAACGAGGCCGAACGGGTCCGCACGGAGGCCCTGTCCGAGGCCGAGCGCGTCCGGTCCGAGGCGGCCACGGAGGCCGACCGGGTGCGGGCCGAGTCCGTCGCCCAGGCCGACCGGCTGGTCGCGGAGGCCACCGGGGAGGCGGAGCGGCTGCGGGCCGAGGCCGCCGAGACGGTCGGCTCGGCGCAGCAGCACGCCGAGCGGATCCGCCGCGAGGCCGAGCGTGTCAAGACCGACGCGGAGGCGGAGGCGGAGCGCCTCGTCGGCACCGCGCGCGAGGAGGCCGACCGCACGCTGGACGAGGCCCGCAAGGACGCTAACAAGCGGCGCTCCGAGGCGGCCGAGCAGGTCGACAAGCTCATCACGGAGACCACGGCCGAGGCGGACAAGCTGCTGACCGAGGCGCAGCAGCAGGCGCACAAGACCACCGCTGAGGCCGAGTCGCGGGCCGACACGATGGTGGGCGCGGCCCGCAAGGAGGCCGACCGGCTCGTCTCCGAGGCGACGGTCGAGGGCAACTCCCGGGTGGAGAAGGCCCGCACGGACGCCGACGAGCTGCTGGTCGGCGCGCGCCGGGACGCCACGCAGATAAGGGAGCGTGCCGAGGAGCTGCGCGACCGCATCACCTCCGAGATCGAGGAGCTGCACGAGCGGGCCCGTCGCGAGTCGGCCGAGACGATGAAGTCGGCGGGCGACCGCTGCGACGCGCTCGTCAAGGCGGCCGAGGAGCAGCTGGCGAAGGCGCAGGCCAAGGCGAAGGAGATCGTCTCGGAGGCCAACTCCGAGGCCGGCAAGGTGCGTATCGCCGCGGTGAAGAAGGCGGAGGGGCTGCTCAAGGAGGCCGAGCAGAAGAAGTCCACGCTGGTCCGGGAGGCCGAGGAGCTCAAGGCCGAGGCGATCCGCGAGGCCAAGCGCACGGTCGAGGAGGGCAAGCGCGAGCTGGAGGTCCTGGTCCGCCGCCGCGAGGACATCAACGCCGAGATCTCCCGTGTCCAGGACGTCCTGGAGGCGTTGGAATCCTTTGAGGCACCCGCCGGCTCCAAGGACAACGGAGTCAAGGCGGGCGCGACGGTCGGCGCGCCCCGATCGGGTGGCAAGTCCTCGGACGGCTAGCCGTCCGGCCGGGGCCGGGGAGCCCGATTCCGGGGCCATCCGGGGGCTTTGACCAAGTTTTGGCAAGCGATCCGCCGCTTAGCCACCCAAAAGGGGTCTCATTTTCCAGATCAAACGCGCATCCGCTCGATGACACACCGTTTCGGCCCCTAGGATTCCATCTATCACCTCACCGGTCTCATTCGACAGGAACCCCATGAGCGACACTTCCCCCTACGGCTTCGAGCTTGTGCGGCGTGGGTACGACCGCGCTCAGGTGGACGAACGTATCTCCAAGCTCGTCTCCGACCGTGACAGCGCTCTCGCCCGCATCACCGCTCTGGAAAAGCGCATCGAAGAGCTCCACCTCGAGACGCAGAACGCCCAGGCCCAGATCACCGACGCCGAGCCGTCGTACGCGGGTCTCGGCGCGCGCGTGGAGAAGATCCTCCGCCTCGCCGAGGAAGAGGCGAAGGACCTGCGCGAGGAGGCCCGGCGCGCGGCCGAGCAGCACCGCGAGCTCGCCGAGTCGGCGGCCCAGCAGGTGCGCAACGACGCCGAGTCGTACTCCGCCGAGCGCAAGGCGAAGGCCGAAGACGAGGGCCTGCGGATCGTCGAGAAGGCCAAGAGTGACGCCGCCCAGCTGCGTTCCGAGGCGCAGAAGGACGCGCAGTCCAAGCGTGAGGAGGCGGACGCCCTCTTCGAGGAGACCCGCGCGAAGGCCGCTCAGGCCGCCGCCGACTTCGAGACGAACCTCGCCAAGCGCCGCGAGCAGTCCGAGCGCGACCTGGCCTCCCGTCAGGCCAAGGCCGAGAAGCGCCTCGCCGAGATCGAGCACCGCGCCGAGCAGCTGCGACTGGAGGCCGAGAAGCTGCGCACGGACGCCGAGCGCCGCGCCCGCCAGACGGTGGAGACGGCCCAGCGCCAGGCCGAGGACATCGTGGCCGACGCCAACGCCAAGGCCGACCGCATCCGTTCGGAATCCGAGCGCGAGCTGGCCGCCCTCACCAACCGCCGCGACAGCATCAACGCCCAGCTGACGAACGTCCGCGAGATGCTCGCGACGCTCACGGGCGCCGCGGTGGCCGCCGCCGGCACGCCGGCCGAGGACGAGCCGATCTCCCGTGGGGTCCCGGCCCAGCAGTCCCGGTAACACCGGGGTATACGGAGTCTGAACCTCCGCAAAGCCCTCTGCCGCTCGGGTGGCAGAGGGCTTTGCCACGCTCTAGCGTGGCGGCATGATTGAGCTCGAGGGGCTGACGAAGCGGTACGGCGAGAAGGTGGCGGTCAACAACCTGTCCTTCACCGTCAGACCGGGCATCGTCACCGGCTTCCTCGGGCCGAACGGCGCGGGCAAGTCGACGACCATGCGGATGATCATCGGTCTCGACCATCCGACCGCCGGCGACGTCCGTATCGACGGCAAGCACTACCCGCAGCTCAAGGACCCGCTGACGTACATCGGCGCCCTGCTGGAGGCCAAGGCCTGGCACGGCGGGCGCACCGCCTACAACCATCTGCTGTGCCTCGCGCAGAGCAACGGCATTCCGCGCAGCCGGGTTCGGGAGGTGCTGGAGACGGTCGGGCTGTCGGCGGTCGCGAAGAAGAAGACCAAGGGCTTCTCGATGGGCATGGGGCAGCGGCTCGGCATCGCGGCCGCGCTGCTCGGCGATCCGCGGATCCTGATGTTCGACGAGCCGGTCAACGGCCTCGACCCCGAGGGCATCCACTGGATCCGCACCCTGATGAAGTCGCTCGCCGCGCAGGGCCGGACCGTGTTCGTCTCCTCCCACCTGATGAGCGAGATGGCCCTGACGGCCGAGCACCTCGTCGTCATCGGGCAGGGGCGGCTCCTCGCGGACACCTCCATGGCGGACTTCATCGACCGCAACTCACGCAGTTACGTCCGGGTCCGCACCCCGCAGCGGGAGCGGTTGCTCGACGTGCTGCACCAGGCCGGGATCGTGGCCGTGGAGAGCGGCGACGGGGTGCTGGAGGTGGACGGCGGCAAGGCCGAGCAGATCGGTGAGCTGGCGGCGCAGCACCGGATCACGCTGCACGAGCTGAGTCCGCAACAGGCCTCGCTGGAGGAGGCGTTCATGCAGCTGACCGCGGAGTCGGTGGAGTACCACGCACACAGCGCGACGGGCGCGACGAGCCCCGAGCCATCGCGGCAGCAGTGGGGCGACGGCTGGAAGAGGGGCTGAGGCATGGCGGTGACGCAGGTCGTACGGTCGGAGTGGACCAAGATCCGGTCGGTGGCGTCCACGGTGTGGACACTCTCGCTGGTGGTGGTCGTGACGGTCGCCCTGGGCATGCTGATCGCGGCGCTCTCGAAGAACGAGTTCGACTCGATGAACGCGCAGGACCGGGCCGACTTCGACCCCACGTTCATCAGTTTCGCTGGGATGAGCCTGGGGCAGCTCGCGATGATCGTCTTCGGGGTGCTGGTCGTGTCGAACGAGTACAGCACGGGCATGATCCGCACCTCGCTGGCCGCGGTGCCGCAGCGTGGTTCCTTCCTGTTCAGCAAGATCGCCGTCGCCAGTGGACTCGCTCTCCTGGTCGGCCTCGTCACCAGCTTCGCCGCCTTCTTCCTGGGGCAGGCGATGCTCGGCTCGCACCGGGCGGAGATCGGCGATCCGGGGGTGCTGCGGGCCGTGCTCGGCGGGGGCCTCTACATGGCGCTGATCGCGATGTTCTCCATGGGCGTCGCCGCGATGCTGCGCTCACCGATGCTGTCGCTGGGCATCCTGATGCCGTTCTTCTTCCTGATCTCCAACATCCTGGGCAATGTCGACGCGACGAAGAAGGTCGGCCGGTTCCTTCCCGACCAGGCCGGCAGCAAGATCATGCAGGTGGTCACGCCGATCGACGACGACACTCCGTACGGACCGTGGGGCGGCCTCGGGATCATGGGGCTGTGGGTGCTCGCGGCACTCGTCGGCGGCTACGTGCTGCTGAGGAAGCGCGACGCCTAGGGGACGGACGCGGTCCGACCTTTTACCTCCTCTTGGAAGGAACCGTCAGCGCCTCGATATCCTCCTAACCCTTACGGGGGCGTGTGCCCCGCTGTCCTGAACCTTGCGATGGGTGCGGAGCATGATCGAAGCAGTCGGCCTGACGAAGCGCTACGGCGACAAGACCGCTGTGTACAACCTTTCCTTCCAGGTGCGGCCCGGAGCCGTCACCGGCTTCCTCGGGCCGAACGGCTCGGGCAAGTCGACGACGATGCGCATGATCCTCGGCCTGGACAATCCGACGGCCGGGCAGGTGACGATCGGCGGCTACCCGTACCGCAGGCTGCCCAACGCCGCCCGCCAGGTCGGTGCCCTGCTGGACGCCAAGGCGGTGCACGGCGGCCGGTCCGCACGCAATCACCTGCTGTCATTGGCCCAGCTCTCGGGCATCCCGTCCCGGCGGGTGGACGAGGTGCTCGGGGTCGTCGGTCTGCAGGACGTGGCCAAGAAGCGGTCCAAGGGCTTCTCCCTCGGCATGGGCCAGCGGCTCGGCATCGCGGCGGCGCTGCTCGGCGACCCGCAGGTGCTGCTGTTCGACGAGCCGGTCAACGGCCTCGACCCCGAGGGCATCCTCTGGGTGCGCAACCTGATGAAGGCGCTGGCGGCGGAGGGCCGTACGGTCTTCGTCTCCTCCCACCTGATGAGCGAGATGGCGCTGACCGCCGACCACCTCATCGTCATCGGGCGCGGTCAGCTGCTCGCGGACATGAGCGTCACCGACTTCATCTCGGCCAACTCGGCGGACTTCGCACGCGTGCGGACGCCCGACACCGAGCCGCAGCAGCGCGAGAAGCTGTCGGCCGCGCTCACCGAGGCGGGCGGTCATGTACTGCCCGAGCAGGACGGCGCGCTGCGCGTGACCGGGCTGCCGCTGCCCCGCATCAGCGACATCGCGCACGGCACGGACGTACGGCTGTGGGAGCTGTCGCCGCACCAGGCCTCCCTGGAGGAGGCGTACATGCGGATGACGCAGGGCGCCGTCGACTACCGCTCGACCATCGACCAGAAGGAAGGGCTCCAGCAGCCGCTGCCGCCCGGCGCGCAGCCGCCGATGCCGGTGCCGGGGCAGGGCCAGCCGGGCTGGTACGCCCCGCCGCCGCCCCAGCAGGGCGGCGCACCCTTCCCCGGCGCGCCGCAGGGCGCACCGGGCGGCGCACCGGGCCAGGCTCCGGCGGGCCCGTACGGCTCGGCCCAGGGCGCCTCCGCCCAGGGCACCCCCAACCCGTACGCCCAGCCCGCGCCCCAGGGCGCCCCACAGCAGGCGCCGCAGGGCGAGGCGGGCGGGCCCGGCGCGTCCGCGACGCCGGCGCCCCAGAGCGCTCCGCAGGGCTCCGCCCAGCCCGGGGCTCAGGCCACCCCGGGTCAGGCCCCGGCAGCCGCCCCGCCCGCGCCCCAGAGCGCTCCGCAGCCCGCGCCCCAGCCGGCCGCCGCGCCCGCGCAGCCCGCCGCCGCGCCGTCCGCGCCCGCCGCCGCCCCGACCTCCGACCTGACCAAGCCCGAGGACGCCCGATGAGCAGCCCCCAGTCCCAGATGCCGCAGGCCGCGCCCGCCTGGCAGGCGGCTCCCGGTTCCGCCCCCTACCCCGGCGGTCCCGGCTACACCTCGCCGATCCCGGTCGTGCGCACGCACCTCGGCAACGCCATCGCGTCCGAGTGGACGAAGATCAGGTCGGTGCGCTCCACCCTGTGGACGCTCGGTGTGTTCGTCCTGCTCGTCATCGGCATCGGCACGCTGACCGGCGTGGTGGTCGCCGAGTCCGACCCGGCCCTGGACGGCGAGAGCCCGCTCGGCCTGGGCTTCTTCGGGCTGCTGCTGGGCAGCATGTGCATCATGACGCTGGGCGTGCTGACCACGGCCTCGGAGTACGGCACGGGCATGATCCGCACCACGATGGTCGCGTGCCCGAGCCGGGGCAGGGTGCTGGCGGCGAAGGCCGTGGTGTTCTTCCTGACCGCGTTCGTCGTGACGCTGGTGTCCGCGTCCCTCGTCGCCTTCCTGCACGTTGCGATGCTGCAGGGCGACGGCGCCAAGTCCCCCTCCGGCGGTGAGTGGCTGAAGGGCACGGTCGGCATCTCGCTCTACATCGCGCTGCTGGGCCTGCTCTCGCTCCTCGTCGGCTCGATCATCCGGCACTCGGCGGGCGCCATCACGATCATGATCGGCGCCGTGCTGGCCCCGCTGGTGATCGCGCTGTTCATGTTCTCGGAGTCCCTGCAGGAGGTGCGCGACGCACTGTTCGAGTACTCGATCCCGAACCAGCTCAGCGTCTTCTACGCCAACTCCCTCAGCCAGTCCGGCCCGTCCGGATGGGACCCGCTGTGGATCATCCTCGGCGTCACGGCCGTCACCTTCGGCGGCGCTTTCGTGCTCCAGGAGAAGCGGGACGTCTGAGCCCGGTCAGAATCTCGGCGCGTTACGGGACCGCCGCACCCCCGGGGTGCGGCGGTCCCGCGCGTTCCAGCAGGCCTTGTGCCAGTGCCGCCGGTCGTCGACACCCGTGTGCTCCGCCCAGGCCACCACGTGCGGCACCCCGTCCGGGATCATCTGGTCGCAGCCCGGGCAGCGGTACGACTTGCCCTGCGCGCTCGCGCCGGCCACGTGCCGCACGTTCCAGTTCTCGCCCTGCCAGTTCTCCGAGGACTGCCAGCCGCCGTAGCGGCCGGGGCGGTCGTCCTCGGCGCTCCGGCCGGAAGAACCGGCGTCCTTGGCTCGGTTGCGACGCGGGGACACGGGACACCTCTCGGGGCTATACAGGAAGCACGGGCCGCGTCCAGCCTACGCGGCGCGCACAGGGGTACGGGTACGGCACCGATCGCCACAAGTGCCTCGCGGGCGCGCCGAACTCGCCCCGGGTGCCCTCCCCCGGGCTCCCGGCGGAACGGCTCATTCTGCAGACAATCCGCAAAATACTCCGCCCGGCCGTGTCCTCGGCACGTGTCAGACGGTTATGCGCTGTGGGGGAGCTCCTGTCGGAGCCAAGGAAGCAGGAAAGCAATGCGCGTTGGAAGTTTCGTGTTGGCGGCCCAGTTCCCCGGTCAGGGCGAGGGAGAGGCGCTGCACCGCGCGGTCCGCTCGGCCGAGGTGGCCGAGGAGGCCGGGCTCGACACGGTCTGGCTGGCCGAGCACCACTTCGTGCCGTACGGCACGTGCCCGTCGGCCATCACCCTGGCCGCCCTGCTGCTGGGCCGCACCCGGCGCATCCGGGTCGGTACGGCGGTCAGTGTGCTGCCCACCGTGCACCCCGTGGCCCTCGGCGAACAGGCGGCGCTGCTGCACCACACGAGCGACGGCCGTTTCACGCTCGGTGTCGGACGCGGCGGCCCCTGGGTCGACCTGGAGGTGTTCGGCGCGGGTCTGGAGGCGTACGAACAGGGGTTCCCGGAGTCCCTGGAGCTTCTGACGCGGTGGCTGCGCGAGTCGTCCGTGGCGGCCGACGGGGAGCGCTTCCGCTTCCGTGAAGTCCCGGTTGTACCGCGGCCGTCGGAGGCTCTGACGGAGGGCGCGGGACCCGAGCTCGTCGTCGCCTGCACCTCACCGGCGAGCGTGCGGCTCGCCGCCGAGCGGGGCCTGTCGATGCTGCTCGGGATGCACGTGGGGGACGAGGAGAAGGCCGAGATGGTCGCGCTGTGGCGGCAGCACGCGCGGGCCTGCGGCCGGTCGCCGGAGGAGATCCTGGGCGCGTCGCACGTGTCGGCCGGCGTCTGCCAGATCGCGGACCGGCGGGTCGACGCGGCGGAGACGCTGATGAAGGCGATGCCGGGCTGGCTGAAGCAGGGCCTGGAGGCGCATGTCACGGTCGACGGGCGCACGCGCCGGATGCGCGACCCGCTGGCCTACACCGAACTGCTCTGCGGGCTGCACCCGGTGGGCACCCCGCGGCTGTGCGCGGACCGGCTGGCGGCGACCAGCGAGCGGACGGGCATCTCCCGCTTCGCGCTGCTCGTCGAGGGCTCCGGGGACCTGGCGGCGACCGAGGAGAACGTGCGGCGGCTGGGCGCCGAGGTGCTCCCCCAACTCGTCTGAGCGCGAGATGACTTCCTGGGGGCTTGCCGCTCCGGTACAGAACCGCACCTCCCGCGTACGGAGCGGCAAGCAGATGGCGCCGCGTCAGCAGTCCCGGAACTCGGGAGACTGGTTCAGCACCTGACTGCGGACCGAGGTGAAACGGTCCAGCTTCTCGTCGACCGAGGAGTCGAGCGGGAACACGGCCACCCGGTGGCAGTTCTGGAAGGCCAGGCGCACACCGAAGTGCCGTTGCAGCGCGCCGCGTATCGCGTCACTCGCAAGCGCACGCAGCAGCTGACCGCGTGCCTGCTCGTCCGGCGGGGGCGTCTGGTTGTCGGCGAACGCACCGCCGTCCACCTTCAGCTGGGCCACCAGTGAGCTGATCATCTCCCACGCGTAGGGCAGGGAGGTCCGGACGCAGTCGACGAATTCCGCTTCGTCGACCTCGCCTCGCTCGGCCTGTTCGAGTAGGGCCGGTGAGACGTCGAGCGACATGAGTTCTCCTCTCGCACCCCCGCCCGGCGGGCAGGGGTTGCCGGACAGATAAGGGAGTTCGCGACACCGGACACGCTGCGTACACGCACCGCGACCTCCCGTTCATACGGTAAGCAACGTACGGTGACGGCACCAGGAAAATGCGCAGATGAGACACTCCCGATGAGCACACCATGCACACAATCGGCCATTACCGAACACGTGTTTTCCAGGGCGAATCGCGTCGACAGGCACCCGTCGAGTAGCGTTGCCGACCATGCGTCTCGTCATTGCCCGCTGCTCCGTGGACTACGCCGGGCGGCTCACCGCCCACCTTCCCTCGGCCCCGCGCCTGATCCTGGTGAAGGCGGACGGCAGCGTCTCGATCCACGCCGACGACCGGGCCTACAAGCCCCTTAACTGGATGTCGCCGCCCTGCACCCTGAAGGAGGGCACCGGCGAGGAGGAAGGCGTCTGGACCGTCGTCAACAAGGCGGGCGAGAAGCTCATCATCACGATGGAGGAAGTCCTCCACGACTCCTCGCACGAACTGGGCGTCGATCCCGGCCTGATCAAGGACGGCGTGGAAGCGCACCTCCAGGAGCTGCTCGCCGACCGTATCGAGACACTCGGCGACGGCTACACCCTGATCCGCCGCGAGTACCCGACGGCCATCGGGCCGGTCGACATCCTGTGCCGGGACGCCGACGGCAAGACCGTCGCGGTGGAGATCAAGCGGCGCGGTGAGATCGACGGCGTGGAGCAGCTCACGCGTTACCTGGAGCTGCTGAACCGCGATCCCCATCTCGCCCCGGTGCGCGGTGTCTTCGCGGCCCAGGAGATCAAGCCCCAGGCCCGCGTGCTCGCGACCGACCGCGGCATCGGCTGCC